>NZ_JBEYFE010000010.1:0-7030 GCF_040634235.1 Streptomyces sp. NPDC007157 | reverse complement strand
CCCCGGCGTCGGCAAAACAATCACGACAAACTATTTCGTCGGTTCACCCCCGGGGCGCACCCCCCCCCCGGGACTCCGTGCTTTCCGGAACTCCCCGTTCCCGGCCGTATGAATTCACCCCGACCTGCGGATGAATTGATGCCGCTCCGCCGGAACCTGACGAAGTAGCGATTCCGCCCTTCACGGAGTTTCCGTAATTCTGCAGAATCGGTGAAAGCAACTCACGAGTTCAGCCGAAGAAGTCCTTCTTCATCTCCACGAGAGGAACCGAGGTGGACAGCGAGCTCGCTTACATCGAATCGCTTCCCGCTCTTCAGCAGCCCGATTGGCGGGGTCATCCTGAGACGGAGCGGGCGAGGCGGGAACTGAGCGCGCTGCCGCCGCTCGTCGAGGCCGCGGAGGTGACCCGGCTGCACGACCACCTCGGGACGGTCGCCCAGGGGCACGCCCAGGTCATCCAGGCCGGTGACTGTGCCGAGGACTGGGCGGAGAACGGCCGCGTGGACATCGCCCGCAAGGCGGCGGTGCTCGACCTCCTGGCGGGTGTCATGCGGGTCAACACGGGCCGGCCGGTGGTGCGCGTGGGCCGGCTCGCCGGCCAGTACGCCAAGCCGCGCTCCCGGCCCACCGAAACGGTCCAGGGCGTCGAACTGCCTGTCTACCGCGGGCACATGGTGAACGATCCGAACCCCGACCCGGTGCTGCGCCGGCCCGACCCCCGGCGCCTGCTGACCGGCCACCGGGCCGCGCGCGAGGTCATGGAGCACCTCGGCCGGTCCGGCGGCGCCGGGCGCGCGCAGGCCCCCGTGTGGACCAGCCACGAGGCCCTCCTCCTCGACTACGAACTGCCCATGCTGCGTCGGCAGGACGACGGCGGTCTGCTGCTCACCTCGACGCACTGGCCGTGGATCGGCGAGCGCACCCGGCAGGTGGACGGCGCCCACGTGGCGCTCCTGGCGGCCGTGCGCAACCCGGTGGCCTGCAAGGTGGGACCGGGCATGACGCCGGAGGAACTGCTGCGCCTGTGCGAGCGGCTGGACCCCGGCCGGGTCCCCGGGAGGCTGACGCTCATCGCGCGGATGGGCGCCGGCACGGCACCCCGAAAGCTCCCCGCCCTGGTCGCCGCCGTACGCGCCGCCGGGCACCCGGTGATCTGGCTGTCCGACCCGATGCACGGCAACACCGAGTCCGGCCCCGACGGTCTGAAGACGCGATTCGTGAAGACCGTCGTACGCGAGGTCGAGGAATTCCAGGAGTCCGTGACGGCGGCCGGCGGAATTCCGGGCGGCCTGCACCTGGAAACCACCCCCGACCATGTCACGGAATGCGTTGCCGATCGCACGTTCCTGGATTCGGTCGGAGACAAGTACACGAGCTTCTGCGACCCGCGGCTCAACCCGCGCCAGGCCGTTGAGGTCGCCTCGGCCTGGCGCCGCTGAGAGGGTGCTGAGAAGGCGCTCAGAAGGCGCCGAAAAGTCACCGAAAAGTCGCTGAGAAGGAGACCGGTTCGCTATGCGAGAAAAGATCGCCCTGGTCACGGGAGCCGCGGGCGGAATAGGCGAGGCCGTCGTCCGCACCCTGGGCGAACGCGGGGCCTCGGTGGCCGCCGTGGACAAGGACGCCGACCGGCTGAGCGAGGTGACCGGGAAACTGGCCGCCGCCGGACTGCGGGTACGGGCGTTCCCCGCCGACGTCACCACGAGCGCCGCGGCCGAGCGCCTGGTCGCGGACGTCGAGGACGCCCTGGGACCGCTCGACCACCTGGTCAACGGGGCGGGCGTACTGCGCCTGGCGAAGGCCCGGGACCTCACCGACGAGGACTGGGCCGCGACGTTCGCGGTCAACACCACCGGCGTGTTCTACATGTCGCGCGCGGCGGTCGACCGCATGGTCCGGCGGCGCTCCGGGGCCGTCGTCACCATCGCCTCCAACGCGGCGGGAACGGCACGCGTGGACATGGCCGCGTACGCGGCGTCCAAGGCCGCGGCGACCATGTTCACCAAGTGCCTCGGCCTGGAGGTCGCCCGGTACGGCATCCGGTGCAACGTGGTCGCCCCCGGCTCCACCGAGACCCCGATGCTCACGTCCATGTGGCGGGACGACCACGGGCGCGCCGCGACCCTCGAAGGATCGCCCGACGCCTACCGGGTCGGCATACCGCTCGGCAAGCTGGCCCGCCCCTCGGACGTGGCCGAAGCGGTGGCGTTCCTCCTCTCGGACCAGGCCTCGCACATCACGATGCACGACCTCACCGTCGACGGCGGCGCGAGCCTCGGCGTCTGACGACCCAAGCGATACGAGGAAGACCATGCCAGGGACACCGTCCATGAAAACCGTGCCGGGGATCCCCCCCGTCCAGCCCTACCCGATGCCCCGGACCGCCGACCTGCCCGCCAACACGGCGGCGTGGCAGGCCGATCCGGACCGCGCGGTCCTGCTCGTCCACGACATGCAGCGGTACTTCCTGCGGCAGTTCAACGCGGACGAGGCGCCCGCTGCCGACCTCGTGCGGAACGCGACCCGGCTCCGCGAACAGGCGGTCGCCTCCGGCATGCCCGTCGCGTACACCGCGCAGCCGGGCGGCATGACCGACGAACAGCGCGGACTGCTCAAGGACTTCTGGGGACCGGGCATGCGCGTCGACCCCGCCGACCGGGAGGTCGTGGAGCCGCTCGCCCCCGGCCCGGACGACTGGCTGCTCGCCAAGTGGCGCTACAGCGCGTTCTTCCGGTCCGACCTGCTGGACCGGATGCGCGCCCACGGCCGCGACCAGCTGATCCTCTGCGGTGTGTACGCGCACATCGGGGTGCTGTCCACCGCGGTGGAGGCCTTCACCAACGACATCGAGACGTTTCTGGTGGCCGACGCCGTCGCCGACTTCACCGAGGCGTACCACCGGCTGGCCCTCGACTACGCCGCCGAGCGCTGCGCCCTGGTCACCACCACCACGTCCGTGATCGAGGAGCTCGCCCGATGAACGAGGAGAACCCCGGTACGGCACCCGACCTGCTCGACCGGATCCTCGGGCCGCGGCCGTCCGCCTTCGCGCTGCTGCACCGCCCCGAAGCCAGCGGCCCTGACACCCTGGAGATCTTGACGGGTACGGCGTCGACGGTGGACGCCGTGGCCCGGATCCCCCTGAGCGAGGCCCCCGATCCCGACGCCGGGACGCGCCAGGAGGTCCTGGCGTTGATCCCCTACCGTCAGGTCGCCGAGCGCGGCTACGTCTGCGCCGACGACGGCGAACCGCTCATCACGATCACCGTGGAGGAGCAGACCTCCGTCACGGTGGGCGACGCCCTGCGGCGGCTGCCGGGTGAGCCGGTCGTGCTCGACGGCGGCGCCTTCGACCTGGACGACGACGAATACGCCGGCATCGTCCGCAAGGTGATCGCGGACGAGATCGGCACCGGCGAGGGAGCGAACTTCGTCATCAAGCGGTCCTTCGTCGCCGACATCACCGGCTACACGGTGCGCAGTGCCCTCGCGTTCTTCCGGCGGCTGCTGGAGCGGGAGCAGGGCGCGTACTGGACGTTCGTCGTGCACACCGGCGACCGCACCTTCGTCGGCGCCTCCCCCGAGCGGCACGTGAGCCTGCGGGCCGGCCGGGCCGTGATGAACCCGATCAGCGGCACCTACCGCTATCCGTCCTCCGGCCCCACCCTGCCGGGGGTGATGGACTTCCTCGCCGACCGCAAGGAGGCCGACGAGCTGTACATGGTCGTCGACGAGGAACTCAAGATGATGGCTCGGATCTGCGACCCCGCTCCCCGGGTCGTGGGGCCGTATCTGAAGGAGATGGCGCGGCTCGCGCACACCGAGTACTTCATCGAGGGCGCGAGCGACCACGATCCCCGCACGATCCTGCGGGAGACCCTGTTCGCACCGACGGTGACGGGCAGTCCGCTGGAGAGCGCCTGCCGGGTGATCAACCGGTACGAGCCCCGCGGGCGCGGCTACTACAGCGGCGTGGCCGCCCTGATCGGGCAGGACAAGCGGGGACGGCGCACGCTCGACTCCTCGATCCTCATCCGCACCGCCGACATCGACGGCGCGGGCCGGCTGAGCATCGGCGTCGGCGCCACCCTGGTACGGCACTCCGACCCGGACTCGGAGGTCGACGAGACCCGGGCCAAGGCGGCCGGTCTCCTCACCGCGCTGGGCGCCGAAGGCTCCGGGCGCCTTGCCGAACACCCGCGCGTGCGCCAGGCCCTCGCGCAGCGCAACGACTCGATCGCCGGGTTCTGGACCGGCGAGCACGCCCAGTGGACCGGCCGGAGGTCCGAACTGGCCGGCCGCCGGGTCCTCGTGGTGGACGCGGAGGACACCTTCACGTCCATGATCGGCCACCAGCTGCGGGCCATGGGGCTGAAGCCGACGGTCCGGCGCTTCGACGAGCCGTACTCCTTCGACGACCACGAACTCGTCGTCATGGGTCCGGGCCCCGGTGATCCGCGCGCCACCCGGCACCCCAAGATCGCACGACTGCGGTCCGCGATCCACACGCTGCTGGACCAGCGCCGGCCCTTCGTCGCCGTATGCCTGAGCCATCAGGTGCTCAGCACCCTGCTCGGCCTGGAACTGGTGCGCCGGCCGGTGCCCAACCAGGGAGTCCAGCGGGAGATCAACCTGTTCGGAGCACGGGAACGGGTCGGCTTCTACAACACGTTCGCCGCCCGTGGCACGCAGGACGAGTTCGACGTTCCCGGCGTGGGGACCGTCGAGGCGAGCCGGGACGACGACACCGGAGAGGTTCACGCGCTGCGCGGGCCGGGCTTCGCCTCGATGCAGTTCCACGCCGAGTCGGTGCTCACCCAGGACGGCGTCCGCATCGTCGGCGACGCGCTGGAGGGGGCGCTGCGCCTATGCGCGTCGTGATCGCCTGGTGGGACCTCGACGGGTCCGGGCAGACCATCGCCTCGCTCCGGGACTTCCTGCGCGACGAGGCCGTGGACCGGTTCTCCCGGGTACCGGGGCTGCGTCTGAAGGTGTGGATCTCGGACGAGCGCACCAACCGGTGGGGTGCCGTCTTCCTGTGGGAGTCGGCACAGGCCGCGGCCGCGCCCATTCCGGCCCGGGCCGCCGAACTCATCGGCCGTCCGCCCGCCGAGAGGCACGTCTTCGACGTCGAGGCCACCACGGAGGGCGCCTACGACAGCGTCGAACTGGCCCGTCTGGGCCTCGCCTTCACCGGCTGAGCCCCGCCCCGCCCCGCCCCTGTGCCCTGTGCTGGAGGACAGTCCATGACGGACACGACCGCGCACCCCGCCGCAGGAACGGCCCGTATCCCCGGATCCAAGAGCAGCACCGACCGCGCCCCGCTGCCGGCCGCCGCCGCGACGGGCACCTCCCGGCTGCGCTTCCCGCTCGTCAGCGCGCCATGACCCTGGCCCTCATGCGCCGGTTCGGCGCGAAGGCCACCGAACGGCCCGCCGATGTCATCGAAGTCCGGCCCGGCGGCTACGGCGCCGTCGACCTCGCCGTCGAACCGGATGCCTCCACCGCCGGGTTCCCCGAGGAACCGCGACGGCTCTTCCCTCCGACCTTTCGGCCGGCTTCCCCACAGCGACAAGGATCACGATGAAGGTACTCATTGCCGGGGGCGGTATCGGTGGCCTCGCGGCGGCACTGAGCATCGCGCGCCACGGCCACCAGGCCGTCGTGCTGGAACGAAGGGACACCTTCGGCGAACTGGGCGCGGGCATCCAGCTGGGCCCGAACGCCTTCCACGCCCTGGACTGCCTGGGCGTCGGCGCGGAGGTCCGGCAACACGCGGTGCACATCGACGAGTTGAGGTTCATGGACGGAACCACCGGACAGCGGGTCGCGAGCATGCCGCTCACCGGCGCGTACCGCACCCGCTTCGGCAACCCGTACGCCGTCGTGCACCGCGGCGACCTCTACCAGACACTCCTCGACGGCTGCCTCGCGCAGCGGAACGTCACCCTGCACACCAAGTCCTCCGTGACCTGGTACGAACAGGACCCGGACAGCGTCACGGCGATCACGGACACCGGGCGCCGCTTCACCGGCGCGGCGCTCATCGGCGCCGACGGCATCCGTTCCGCCGTGCGCGGCCGGCTTGTCGGGGACGGTTCGCCACGCGTGTCCGGGCACACGATCTACCGGTCCGTCATCCCCATGGAGCGGGTTCCGCGGGAACTGCGCTGGAACACCGTCACCTTGTGGGCCGGCCCCAAGTGGCACTTCGTCCACTACCCCATCGGCAGCGGGAAGTTCCTCAACCTGGCGGCCACCCGCGACGACGGCGCACAGGACGTCGTGGCCGGCAGGCCCGCCGAGCGGACGCACGTCCTGTCCGAGTTCCCCGACCTGAGCGACACCGCCCGGCAACTGCTGGAACTGGGGACCGACTGGAAGGAATGGGTGCTGTGCGACCGCGACCCGGTCGAGCGCTGGACGGACGGCCGCGTCGCCCTCCTCGGCGATGCCGCGCACCCCATGCTCCAGTACGCGGCCCAGGGCGCCTGCATGGCCCTTGAGGACGCCGTCGTCATCGGCGAACTCCTCGCGGGAGCCGCCGGAGACGTCCCACCGCGCCTGGAGAAGTACAACGCCGAGCGGTACGAGCGCGCCGCCAGGGCGCAGCAGGTGGCCCGTGCCATGGGCGAGCGGCTCTACCACCCGGCCGGAGACGCCGCGGCCGCCCGCAACACGATGCTCTCCTCCCTCACGGCCGGTGAACTGTACGACCAGGTCGAGTGGCTGCACGGGGCTCGCGTCGGCGGGGCGGGAGAGCATCGTTGAGCAGGCTGCGTTGGCTGACCGCGGGGGAGTCCCACGGCCCCGCACTCGTCGCGACGCTGGAGGGCCTTCCCGCCGGCGTGCCGATCACGACCGAGATGGTCGCGGAGCACTTGGCGCGGCGGCGGCTCGGTTATGGACGCGGTGCGCGCATGAAGTTCGAGCAGGATCAGGTCACCTTCCTGGGTGGTGTGCGGCATGGTCTGACGCTCGGTTCGCCGGTCGCGATCATGGTGGGTAACACCGAGTGGCCGAAGTGGGAGCA
>NZ_JBEYFE010000009.1:193659-343520 GCF_040634235.1 Streptomyces sp. NPDC007157 | reverse complement strand
CCGGTGGGTCACCGGCGGCCGCCGCGGCGGGAGTTGGGGCTCAGCCGGCGATCAGGCGGGCGATCGCCTCGTCCACCGTCAGCTCCTCGCGCTCGCCCGTCTTGCGGTCCTTCAGCTCCAGGACGCCCTCGCCGGAGCGGCGGCCCGCGATCAGGATCTGCGGCACTCCGATCAGCTCGGCGTCCGTGAACTTCACGCCCGGGGAGACCCCGGCCCGGTCGTCGACCAGGACGCGCAGCCCGGCGGCGCGCAGCTTCTCCGAGACGTCCAGGGCGAGTTCGGTCTGCACGACCTTGCCGGCGGCGACGACGTGCACGTCGGCCGGGGCGACCTCGCGGGACCAGACCAGGCCCTTCTCGTCGGCGGTCTGCTCGGCGAGGGCGGCGACGGCGCGGGAGACGCCGATGCCGTAGGAGCCCATCGTCACGCGGACCGGCTTGCCGTGCTGGCCGAGGACGTCCAGCTTGAGCGCGTCGGCGTACTTGCGGCCCAGCTGGAAGATGTGGCCGATCTCGATGGCACGGTCCAGCTTGAGGCCGGTGCCGCACTTCGGGCAGGGGTCGCCCTCCAGCACGACCACGACGTCCACGTAGTCGTCGACCTCGAAGTCACGCCCGGCCACCACGTTCTTGGCGTGCGTGCCTTCCTTGTTGGCACCGGTGATCCAGGCGGTACCCGGGGCCACCCGCGGGTCCGCGATGTACTTCACCTTCTCGCCGAGGCCCTGCGGGCCGACGTAGCCGCGGACCAGGTCGGGACGGCCGGCGAAGTCGGCCTCGGTGACCAGCTCGACGGCGGCCGGGGCGAAGTGCTCCTCGACCTTGCCCAGGTCGACCTCACGGTCGCCCGGTACGCCCACGGCCACGATCTCGCCGTCGACCTTCACCAGGAGGTTCTTCAGGGTGGCGGAGGCCGGCACGCCGAGGTGCGCGGCGAGGGTCTCGATGGTCGGGGTGTCCGGGGTCGGGATCTCTTCGAGAGCGGGCACGCCGGACGCGTCCACCGGCTTCAGCTCGTAGCTGATCGCCTCGGTGTTGGCCGCGAAGTCGCAGTTCGGGCAGTCGGCGAAGGTGTCCTCGCCGGCCTCGGCCGGGGCCAGGAACTCCTCCGACTTCGAGCCGCCCATCGCGCCTGCGGTGGCGGCGACGATGCGGTAGTCGAGACCGAGACGCTCGAAGATCCGCTGGTAGGCCGCGCGGTGCAGGGCGTAGGAGTGGGCGAGGCCGTCGTCGTCCAGGTCGAAGGAGTAGGAGTCCTTCATCAGGAACTCACGGCCGCGCAGGATGCCGGCCCGCGGACGGGCCTCGTCCCGGTACTTGCTCTGGATCTGGTAGAGGATGACCGGCAGGTCCTTGTAGGAGGACGCCTGGTCCTTCACCAGCAGGGTGAAGATCTCCTCGTGGGTCGGGCCGAGGAGGTAGTCGCCGCCCTTGCGGTCCTGGAGGCGGAACAGCTCGGCGCCGTACTCCTCCCAGCGGCCGGTCG
Source organism: Streptomyces sp. NPDC007157 (assembly GCF_040634235.1). Lineage (NCBI taxonomy): Bacteria > Bacillati > Actinomycetota > Actinomycetes > Kitasatosporales > Streptomycetaceae > Streptomyces > Streptomyces sp. NPDC007157. The sequence goes on along the minus strand of NZ_JBEYFE010000009.1, from coordinate 342,035 downwards.
CCTCGTACGGCTCCCGGGGCAGGAGGGCCGGGAGCAGCACCTCCTGGGCACCGATCGCGTCCATCTCCTCGCGGACGATCCGCTCGATGTTGGAGAGCACCTTCAGGCCGAGGGGCAGCCAGGACCAGATGCCGGCGGCCGTGCGGCGGACGTAGCCGGCGCGGACGAGGAGCTTGTGGCTGAGGACCTCGGCATCCGCCGGGTCGTCACGCAGCGTCTTCGCCATCAACTGGGACATGCGTTGGACCGGTGCGTTCGCCATGGTTCTCGTACTCCTGCCGGGAAAGGTTGATGGCTAGGAGGTTAGCCGGGCTCGCTGTGCCGGTGGAAATCGGTTAGCGGCGTTCGGTACCCCTGCGGCGCAGCGGCAGGGGGGCGCCCATCACGGCGTACGGCTTGGGCGCGCTCGGGAAGTGGACCCGGCGGGCGAGGTCCACATAGCCGAGGGAGTGGTAGAGGCCGCGGGCCGGGCTGTCGGTGTCGATCGCGGAGAGGATCGAGCGGGGCTCGGTGGTGCCGTCGGTGATCGTCGTGATCAGCCGGCGGCCGACGCCACGGTTCTGGTGGCGGGGGTGCACATGCAGTTCGGTGATCACGAAGGAGTCGTCCAGCCAGCCGGCGTGGCCCTCGGCGCGCAGGTAGGGCTCCACGACGGTGGACCACCAGTGGGTGCGGCTGTTCGGCATGCCGTAGACGAAGCCGACGAGCAGACCGTCGGCGGTCGCGCCGAGGGCTCTGGCGCCGGGGTACTGCATGTGGCGGACGACGATCTGACGGCGTACGGCTACCTCGTCGGGGCCCAGGCCGAAGGCGATCGCTTGGACTGCCAGGGCCTCGTCCACGTGGGATGAGAGGTCCAGGGGGCCGATCACGAGGTCCATGTGGGGAGGGTACAGGGCGGTTCCGGTTGCCGTCCGGGTGCAGGTTGTGTGCGGCTGGTCGCGCTCACGCGGCGGTGGCCGCGCAGGTTGTGTGCGGCTGGTCGCGCTCACGCGGCGGTGGCCGCGCAGGTTGTGTGCGGCTGGTCGTGCTCACGCGGCGGTGGCCGCATGGCGGATACGGCCCCGCGCCCCTTTCGGGGCGTTCCTCGCGGGCCTGCCGGAAGAGAACCGTCAGAACAGGACGCTCATGAACGCGCCGACTTCCTGGAAGCCCACCCGCAGATACGTCCTTCTCGCCGCCGTGTTGAAGTCGTTGACGTAGAGGCTGACCACCGGGGCCACGTCGGCCAGCGCGTAGCGCAGCACCGCCGCCATGCCGGGGGCCGCCAGGCCCATGCCCCGGTACTCGGGGGCCACCCACACGCCCTGGATCTGGCAGGCCTCCTGGGTCGCCGCGCCGATCTCGGCCTTGAAGACCACCCGGCCGTTGTCGTCGAGACGCGCGAAGGAGCGGCCGGAGCCGACGAGTTCGGCGACCCTCGCCTGGTAGAGGAGGCCGCCGTCGCCGGCCAGCGGGGAGACGCCCACCTCCTCGGTGAACATCGCCACGCACGCCGGCATGATCGCCTCCATCTCGTCCTTGCGGATGCGGCGGACGTACGGATCCGGGGCGATGTCGGCGGGCATCCGCTCGGTGACCATCAGGGGCTGGTGGGCGCGGACCTCGCGGGCCGGGCCCCAGTGCGGTTCGAGGAGGCGCCACAACTGGGCGGTGGCCTCGCTGGGCCCGACGATCGAGGAACAGCGGCGGCCGGCCCGGCGGGCGCGGTCGGCGAACGCGCGGACCGCGCGCGGGGTGGCACAGATCGGGACCAGGTTGGCGCCGGCGTAGCAGAGGGACGTGAGCATGCCGTCCTCGTACCAGCCCCACATCTCGCCGCCGAGGCGCCAGGGGTCGAGGCCGGCCACCTGGACGCGTGAGGTCACGAAGGCGTTCGTGACCGGCTCACGGCCGAGTACGGCGAGCGCGGCGTCCAGGTCGCTCGGTTCGAGCACCCGAGAGGTGGTCTGCGTCAACACGTGCGGGGCCTCACGCTGAGGGGTTCTGCTGATCTCCGCACTGTACCTGCGGAAGCTTGGCCTTGCCGCCCCGTGTGGGTGACCGTCGGCCTTGCCGTACCGGTGGCCGTGGTCCCGTCGCCGGGGGGCTGCCGCCTCCGGACCCCCGCTCCGTGTCGCCTGCGAGCTCGGGAGCCATGTGTGTTCGCGAGTGCGGATCGTCGGGGGCTGGTCGCGCGGTCCCCGCGCCCCTCCCGGGCGCCTGGACCTGGCGGGGCCGAAGGGGCTCGGCCCCTTCGGGACGGGACGGGCGGGGGCGGGTGACTCCCGCCCGTCGCCCGAAAAGCTTTCCTCAGCCCGCCACCGACACCGACGGCTCTCCGGACTCCGTGCCCTCCGCCTCCATCTGCTCGGCCAGCTTCATGGCCTCCTCGATGAGGGTCTCGACGATCTTGGACTCGGGGACGGTCTTGATGACCTCGCCCTTGACGAAGATCTGGCCCTTGCCGTTGCCGGAAGCGACACCGAGGTCGGCCTCGCGGGCCTCGCCGGGGCCGTTCACGACGCAGCCCATGACCGCGACGCGCAGGGGGACCTCCATGCCGGTCAGGCCCGCCGTGACCTCCTCGGCGAGCTTGTAGACGTCGACCTGGGCGCGGCCGCAGGACGGGCAGGAGACGATCTCCAGGCCGCGCTGCTTGAGGTTGAGGGACTCCAGGATCTGGTTGCCGACCTTGACCTCCTCGACCGGAGGAGCCGACAGGGAGACCCGGATGGTGTCGCCGATGCCCTGGGAGAGCAGCGCGCCGAAGGCCACCGCCGACTTGATCGTGCCCTGGAAGGCCGGGCCGGCCTCCGTGACGCCGAGGTGCAGCGGGTAGTCGCACTGGGCGGCGAGCTGCCGGTAGGCCTCGATCATCACGACCGGGTCGTTGTGCTTGACGGAGATCTTGATGTCCCGGAAGTCGTGCTCCTCGAAGAGGGACGCCTCCCACAGGGCCGACTCGACCAGGGCCTCGGGGGTCGCCTTGCCGTACTTCTGGAGCAGCCGGCGGTCCAGGGAGCCCGCGTTGACGCCGATGCGGATCGGGGTGCCGTGGTCCTTCGCGGCCGCCGCGATCTCCTTGACCTTGTCGTCGAACTGCTTGATATTGCCGGGGTTGACGCGGACGGCGGCACAGCCGGCCTCGATGGCGGCGAAGACGTACTTCGGCTGGAAGTGGATGTCCGCGATGACGGGGAGCTGGGACTTCCGCGCGATGGTGGCGAGGGCGTCGGCGTCGTCCTGGGTGGGGCAGGCGACGCGCACGATCTGGCAGCCGGACGCGGTCAGCTCGGCGATCTGCTGGAGGGTGGCGCCGATGTCGGACGTACGGGTCGTGGTCATCGACTGGACCGAGACCGGGGCGTCTCCGCCGACAGCCACGGAGCCGACCTGGATCTGCCGGCTCTTCCGGCGCTCGGCGAGCTTGGTCGGAACGGACGGCATGCCGAGAGAAATCGCAGTCATCTGCTGTGCAACCCCAAGTCGTGGATCTAGGTCCAGGTCCCGTCGAAAGCGGGTTCCAGGCTCCGAGATTACGGCACCGGGCCGGGCGCGAGCACATCCCCTACCGGTAAACCCACTCAATGGAAGCGGCCCGGAACACAGTGTTCCGGGCCGCTTCGAACGTCGTATGGCTACGAGATTTTCACGGGGTTAACCACGTCGGCCACCAGGACGAGCAAGGTGAAGCAGATGAACACGCCCGCCACCACGTAGGCCACCGGCATCAGCTTCGCCACGTCGAAGGGACCGGGGTCCGGGCGGCGCAGTACCTTCGCCAGGTTCCGGCGCAGCGACTCCCACAGGGCGCCCGCGATGTGGCCGCCGTCCAGCGGGAGCAGCGGGAGCATGTTGAAGAGGAACAGCGAGAGGTTGAAGCCGGCCACCAGCATCAGGGCCATGGCCAGCTGCTGGGTGGGCGGGATGTCCAGCGTGAAGATCTCGCCGCCGACCCGTGCCGCGCCGACCACGCCCATCGGGGAGTCCGGCTGCCGGGGGGCGCCGTCGAAGGCCGCGTCCCACAGGGCCGGGATCTTCCCGGGCAGGCCCGCGATCGAGTCGACGGCCTCGCCGACCCGGTCGCCCATCCAGGTCACCGACTGGCCGAGGTCCTGGTGGACGATGCCGGTGGCGGCGCTGAAGCCGAGGAACCCGGCGGTGACGTACTGGCCCTGGACGATCTGACCGCTGGAGTCCTTCTTGGCGACCTGGTTGCTGGCGATCTTCGCGTGCAGGGTGACGTCCTGGCCCTTGCGGTCGACGACGACCGCGACGTCCTTGCCGGGGGTGGCGCGGATCAGGTCGGAGAGCTGGTTCCAGCTGGTCGTCCGCACCCCGTCGAAGGAGACGATCTTGTCGCCGGCCTTCAGACCCGCGGCGGCGGCCGGGGAGGCCGCGTCCGTCTTCTTGCAGGTGTCGCGGTTCTCGCTCTGGGCGATCACGCACTGGGAGACCGAGCTGACGCTGGTGGTCTGCTGGCTGATGCCGAAGCCCATCAGGACCGTGAGGAACAGTGCCACCGCGAGGATCAGGTTCATGAAGGGGCCCGCGAACATCACGATCACGCGCTTCCAGGGAGCGCGGGTGTAGAAGAGGCGGGTCTCGTCGCCGGGCTGGAGCTCCTCGAAGGCCGCCGAGCGGGCGTCCTCGATCATGCTGCGCCAGGGGGAGGTGGAGCGGGCGGTGATACGGCCGTCGGCGCCCGGCGGGAACATGCCGATCATGCGGATGTAGCCGCCGGCCGGGATGGCCTTGAAGCCGTACTCGGTGTCGCCCCTGCGCCGCGACCAGATGGTCGGGCCGAACCCGACCATGTACTGCGGGACGCGGATGCCGAAGAGCTTGGCGGTGGAGAGATGCCCCAGCTCGTGCCAGGCGATCGAGACCAGCAGGCCGATCACGAAGACGACTATGCCGAGGATCATCATCAGGGCTGTCATGCACGCGCCTCCGCGGTCGCCGTCTGTGCTGTCAGTTCCCGGGCCCGGGCCCGGGCCCAGGTCTCCGCTTCGAGTACGTCCGGCACGGTGAGCGAAGTTCCCGTTCGAGGAGTGCCGTGTTCCTCGACGACCCGGGTGACGGTATCCATGATCCCGTCGAAGGGCAGCAGGCCGCTCCGGAACGCCTCGACGCATTCCTCGTTGGCCGCATTGAACACCGCCGGCGCGGTCCCCGCGAGCTCACCGACGTGCCGGGCGAGATTCACGGAGGGGAAGGCCTCGTTGTCCAGCGGGAAGAACTCCCAGGTGGAGGCCTTGCTCCAGTCGAAGGCAGGGGCCGCGTCCGGGACCCGTTCGGGCCAGCCGAGACCGATGGCGATGGGCCCCCGCATGTCGGGGGGCGTCGCCTGCGCGATCGTGGATCCATCCGTGAACTCGACCATCGAGTGGACATACGACTGCGGGTGCACGACCACCTCAATCCGATCGAAGGGAATGTCGTAGAGGAGGTGCGCCTCGATGACTTCCAGTCCCTTGTTGACCAGGGTGGCGGAGTTGATCGTGATGACCGGTCCCATCGCCCAGGTGGGGTGGGCGAGCGCCTCGTCGACGGTCACCCGGGCCAGGTCGGCCTTGGTGCGGCCCCGGAAGGGACCCCCGGACGCCGTGACGACCAGCTTGCGGACGTCGGCCCGCGTCCCCGCCGCCAGCGCCTGGAAGAGCGCCGCGTGCTCGGAGTCGACCGGGATGATCTGGCCGGGCTTGGCCAGCGCCTTGACCAGCGGGCCCCCGACGATCAGCGACTCCTTGTTGGCGAGCGCGAGGGTGCGGCCCGCCTCCAGGGCCGCGAGGGTCGGCGCGAGGCCGATGGAGCCGGTGATGCCGTTGAGGACGGTGTGGCAGTCGGACGCGGCGACATGCGTGGCCGCCTCGGGTCCGGCGAGGATCTCGGGGAGCGGTTCACCGGCTCCGTAGAGTCCCGTCAGTGCCTCGCGCAGCGCCGGTACGACGTCCTCGCGGGCGACCGCGACGGTCCGTACCCGCAGCCGGTGCGCCTGCTCGGCGAGGAGGGCGACCCGGCCGCCGTTGGCGGACAGGGCGGTGACCCGGAAGCGGTCGGGGTTGCGCAGGACGAGGTCGATGGCCTGGGTGCCGATGGATCCGGTGGAGCCGAGGATCACCACGTCCTTGGGGCCGTCGCCCGCGAGCGGGTCGTACACGAGGTGCGGGTCGGCGAGGGGGGCCGGACTGGCAGGACTGTCGGTCATCCCCCCATTGTTGCCGCAACCGGCGGCCCGGAGGACAGCGCGTCCCTCACGCGGGTGCCTTATCAGTTCTTGGCGCCCTATGAAGCGGAATTCCCTTTGTGAGGTTCACGTGAAGATCATGTGATAACACTTCTGTCTGGCCGGCGGACGACCGGCCCGACCGGAAGACATCCGGATCCGGATCCAGGGGGGATCTCTCCATGCGTACTGTGCGTATACGTGCTGCCCTGCCCGCGCTCGCGGGCGCCGCGCTGCTCACCGGCACCCTGCTCAGCACCCCGGCGCAGGCCGCCGGCGGCGTGACGATCTACCACGTGTGGTTCGACAGCCCGGGCAGCGATAACCGCTCCAACTCGAGCCTGAACGGCGAGTGGGTGCAGATCAAGAACACCGGCGGCTCGGCCGTCTCGATCAAGGGCTGGGTCCTGAAGGACGCCTCCAACCACCGCTACGTCTTCAAGAACATCAAGATCGGCGCCCACAAGACGATGAAGGTGCGCACCGGCCGGGGCACGGACACCGCGTCGGACAAGTTCCAGAACCGTGGCGCCTACGTGTGGAACAACACCAGCGACACGGCGACGCTGACCAAGGCGACGGGCACCAAGGTCGACTCCTGCTCCTGGACGACGCGGGATCCGAGCGACAAGTACTGCTGAACCCCTACTTGAACGGGCGGCGGACGTTCTCCCGGGTGGCCGGACCGGGCGTCGCGTCGGCGATCCACGGGCCCTCGCCCGACGGGTCGACGATCCCCCGCTCCAGCCACTCGTAGGAGCCGCCGAGAACGCCCTTGACGACCTTGCGGTCCAGGTCGTCGGTGTTCGACCAGAGGCGGGTGAACAGCTCGTCGACGCGGACCCGGGCCTGCCGGCAGAACGCGTCGGCGAGCTGGTAGGCCTCGCGGCCGTGGTCGCCCTGGCTGCGCAGCAGTTCGGCGCGGACACAGGCCGCGCTCATCGCGAACAGCTCGGCGCCGATGTCCACGATCCGGCCCAGGAAGCCCTGCTTGGTCTCCATCCGGCCCTGCCAGCGGGACATGGCGTAGAAGGTGGACCGGGCGAGCTTGCGGGCGTGCCGCTCGACGTAGCGCAGATGCGGGGAGAGGTCCACGCCGTGCTTGAAGTCGGCGTACGACGTGGGGAGCTGGCCCGGACCCGCGACCAGCTTCGGCAGCCACTTGGCGTAGAAGACGCCCGCGTTCGCGCCCGCCTTCGCCTTGTCCTGGAGGGACTTGTCGGGGTCGATGAGGTCGCCCGCGACCGAGAGGTGGGCGTCCACCGCCTCGCGCGCGATCAGCAGGTGCATGATCTCCGTGGAGCCCTCGAAGATCCGGTTGATGCGCAGGTCGCGCAGGAGCTGCTCGGCGGGGACGGCGCGTTCGCCGCGTGCCGCGAGGGACTCCGCCGTCTCGAAGCCGCGGCCGCCGCGGATCTGGACCAGCTCGTCCGCCATCAGACAGCCCATCTCGGAGCCGTAGAGCTTGGCGAGGGCGGCCTCGATCCGGATGTCGTTGCGGCTCTCGTCCGCCATCTGGGAGGACAGGTCGACGACCGCCTCCAGGGCGAAGGTGGTCGCCGCGATGAAGCTGATCTTGGAGCCGACCGCCTCGTGCAGCGCGACCGGCTTGCCCCACTGCTCGCGGACGGCCGACCACTCGCGGGCGATCTTCAGACACCACTTGCCGGCGCCCACGCACATCGCGGGGAGCGAGAGCCGGCCGGTGTTGAGGGTGGTGAGGGCGATCTTGAGGCCCGCGCCCTCGGGGCCGATCCGGTTGGCGGCCGGGACCCGGACCTGGTGGAAGCGGGTGACGCCGTTCTCGATGCCGCGCAGGCCCATGAAGGCGTTGCGGTTCTCGACCGTGACGCCCGCGGAGTCCGCCTCGACCACGAAGGCCGTGATACCGCCCTTGCCGTCCTCGGACTTGGGCACGCGGGCCATGACGACCAGGAGGTCGGCGACCACGCCGTTGGTGGTCCACAGCTTCACCCCGTCGAGGACGTAGTCGTCCCCGTCCCGTACGGCGGTGGTGGCCAGCCGGGCCGGGTCCGAGCCGACGTCCGGTTCGGTGAGCAGGAACGCGGAGATGTCGGTGCGGGCACAGCGGGGCAGGAAGGCGTCCTTCTGCTCCTGGGTGCCGAAGATCTTCAGCGGCTGCGGGACACCGATCGACTGGTGGGCGGAGAGCAGCGCGCCGACCGCCGGGTTCGCGGAGCCGACCAGGGCGAGGGCCTTGTTGTAGTAGACCTGGGTGAGGCCGAGGCCGCCGTACTTGGTGTCGATCTTCATGCCGAGGGCGCCGATCTCCTTGAGGCCGGTGACGACCTCGTCGGGGATGCGCGCCTCGCGCTCGATGCGGGCGGAGTCGATCTTCGTCTCGCAGAACTCGCGGAGCCGGGCGAGGAACTCCTCGCCGCGGCGTACGTCCTCGTCCGCGGGGAGCGGGTGCGGGTGGATGAGGTCGAGCCGGAAGCGTCCCAGGAACAGTTCCTTGGCGAAGCTGGGCTTGCGCCAGTCCTGTTCCCGGGCGGCCTCCGCCACCTGACGGGCCTCCCGCTCGGTGACGGTGGGTTTCTTGGTGGTGGGGGCGGACATTGGGGCTCACCTCGCCACGAAAAGGGATGTTGAGGACCGTTCGTTACCGACCAGTGCTACTGGATCGTTGGTACCCGAAACGGGCCGCCCCCACCAGTCCTCGCGGTCCGATCGGGCTAGGGACCGCAGGACCGCCTCAGCCGATGTCGACGGAGTACGTCTTCGTGTCAAGGCGGCCCGAGCCCTTGAAGATCTCGGTACCGGCCTCGGTGCCGGAGATGTACTTGTTCCTGCTCAGCAGCTCGCGCCGGACCAGGGCCTGCTTCTTCTTTGCCGGGCGGGCTCCGCGGTGTTGCAACGGGGGTCCTTCGCGAGGGACGGTTCGGGTACGACCTCTCAGTGGCCGCCGACCCGCCCGGAGGTCGCCTCCCTACCGCGAACCATTTCGCCGAACCGTGCCCATGGAGAAAGTGTCGAAGCGCTTCGACAACCTATGGACACCCGTCACTGCCTGGCGCTAATGTCGAACCACCCTCACTCACCCTTGTCAGCAACGCGCACTGTCGAAGCGCTTCACAGAGCTTGGAGAGCTGGATGGTCACCCTCGCCGAGGTCGCCCAGCACGCCGGAGTCTCGGCGAGCACGGTGAGCTATGTCCTCAGCGGCAAGCGGTCCATCTCCGGAGCCACCCGGCAGCGGGTCGAGCAGAGCATCCGCGAGCTGGGCTACCACCCGAACGCGGGCGCCCGCGCCCTGGCCAGCAGCAGGTCGAACATCATCGCGCTGATGGTGCCGCTGCGCACGGACATGTACGTGCCGGTGATGATGGAGATCGCGATCGCGGTGGCCACCACGGCCCGCACGCACGGCTACGACGTCCTGCTGCTCACCGGCGAGGAGGGGCCGGACGCGGTGCGCCGGGTCACCGGCAGCGGGCTGGCCGACGCGATGATCCTGATGGACGTGGAACTGGAGGACGAACGGCTGCCGCTGCTCCGGGGGACCGACCAGCCCTCCGTGCTCATCGGACTGCCCGCCTCCACCACCGGGCTGACCTGCGTCGATCTCGACTTCGGGGCGACCGGCGCGCTGTGCGTGGAGCACCTCGCGAAACTCGGCCACCACGACATCGCTGTCATCGGCGAGGCCCCCGCGGTCTACGAGCGGCACACCGGTTTCGCCGAGCGCACCCTGGACGGACTCCGGTCCCGGGCCCGGGAGCTGGGCCTCAGGGTGCTGCACCGGCCGTGCGAGGGGGGATACGACGCGATGGCCGTCACGCTGGCCCGGATCTTCGACGAACGCCCCGGCACCACGGGCTTCGTCGTCCAGAACGAGTCCGCGGTGGAGCCGCTGCTCGCGCTGCTGCGCCAGCAGGGCCGGGCCGTGCCCGAGGACGTGTCGGTGGTCGCGATCTGCCCGGACCAGGTCGCCGTCCAGGCCTCGGTGCGGCTGACCTCGGTCGCCATCCCCGCGCAGGAGATGGGCCGGTACGCCGTGGAGCACCTGGTCGCCAAGCTGGACGGCCGGGGCGGCGACGAAGTCGTCCTGATCGCGCCCGAGTTGACGGTACGGGCGAGCACGGGCCCGGCGCCGGCCGGGTCCTGACCCTTTGCAGTGCCCTGCCGTTCCGGGGCACCCCCATGTCTGCACTCATTCAGGAGCCCGCCTCGTGAATCAGCCTGCCGAAATCCCGCCCGCCGGGGCACCGCCCAAGGTGAGCCTCGCGCAGTCCTCCCCCACCGTCGGCACGTTCCGTGAGCGGGACGGTGCCCTGGAGTGGACCGGCCGTCAGGAGACGCTGCGGATCGAGCCATGGGGGCCGGACGCGGTCCGGGTGCGTGCCCGGCTCGGCGGTCCGGTCCTCGACGGTCTGCCGGGCGCCCTGCTCGACGAGCCGCCGGCCACCGGGTCGACCGTCAAGGTCGTCGACGGAGAGGGCCGGCTGACGGTCGGCGCCCTGACCGTAGAGGTGTCCGCCGAGGGCCTGGTCCGGTTCCTGCGCACCGACGACCTCACGGAGATCCTGGCCGAGCAGCGCGCCCACTTCTGGTGGCCCGGCTCGCGTCTGTACACCGCGGTAGGCAACGGCCACCACCGGCTGGAGCAGCGGTTCACCGCCTACGAGGACGAGCGGCTGTACGGCCTGGGCCAGCATCAGCACGGGCGCCTCGACCAGAAGGGCCTGGTCCTGGACCTGGTCCAGCGCAACGCCGAGGTCTCGGTCCCGGTGCTGGTCTCCAGCCGCGGCTACACCCTCCTGTGGAACAACCCCGCCGTCGGCCGCATCGAGCTCGCCGGCAACGGCACCCGCTGGGTGGCCGACTCGGCCCGGCAGCTCGACTACTGGATCACGGCCGGCGATCCGGCCGACGGCCAGCGCAACTACAGCGCGGTGACCGGCCGTTCGCCGATGCTGCCGGACTGGGCGGCGGGCTTCTGGCAGTGCAAGCTGCGCTACCGCACCCAGGACGAACTCCTGTCCGTGGCCCGGGAGTACAAGCGGCGCGGACTGCCCCTCTCGGCGATCGTCTGCGACTTCTTCCACTGGACCCACCTCGGCGACTGGAAGTTCGACCCGAAGGAGTGGCCCGACCCGGCCGCGATGGTCCGCGAACTCACCGAGCTGGGCGTCAAGCTGGTGGTCAGCGTGTGGCCGTCGGTCTCCCCGCTGTCCGAGAACCACCCGGTGATGGAACAGCACGGCTACTTCATCGGCACCCAGTACGGCCCGATGGCGCACGCCGACTGGCCGGACAAGGAGGTGGCGTCGAGCGTCCAGGTCGCCTTCTACGACGCCACCAACCCCGAGGCCCGCGCCTTCGTGTGGTCCCGGGTGAAGGAGAACTACCTCGACCCGTACGGCATCACGGCGTTCTGGCTGGACGCCTGCGAGCCCGAGCTGAAGCCCGGCTTCCAGGAGAACCTGCGCTACTGGACGGGCCCGGGCCTGGAGGTCGGCAACAGCTACCCGGCCGAGAACTCCCGCACCTTCTACGAGGGCCTGCGCGCCCAGGGGGAGGAGGTCATCACCCTCAACCGTTCGGCGTGGGCGGGCAGCCAGCGCTACGGCGCCGCGCTGTGGTCCGGCGACATCGGCACCGACTTCGCCACCCTGCGCCGGCAGATCGCGGCCGGCCTCAACACGGCCCTGTCCGGCATCCCCTGGTGGAACACGGACATCGGCGGCTTCCACGGCGGCGACCCGGACGACCCGGCCTACCGCGAGGTGATGGTCCGCTGGTTCCAGTTCGGCGCCCTGTCCCCGCTGATGCGGCTGCACGGCTTCCGCGACCCGGGCATGCCGCTGGGTCCGGACATGACCGGCGGCCCGAACGAGGTGTGGTCCTACGGGGCGGAGGCCGGCGCGATCCTGGAGAAGTACCTGCGGCTGCGCGAGCGCCTCAGGCCCTACGTCCTCCAGGTCATGCGGGAGGCCCACGAGGAGGGCCTGCCGGTGCTGCGGCCGCTGTTCCTGGAGTTCCCGCGGGACCAGGCGGCCTGGACGGTCGACGACGCCTATCTGTTCGGCCGGGATCTCCTGGTGGCACCGGTGCTGACGGCGGGCGCCACGGCCCGGACGACGTATCTGCCTGCGGGCGCCTGGTGGACGGACGCGTGGACCGGTGAGTCGTACGAGGGCGGTACGGCGGTGACGGTGGACGCGCCGCTGGATCGTATCCCGCTGTTCCTGCGGGACGGGGCGGAACTGCCGGTCACGGAGTAGCACCGGCGGGCCGCGGTTACCGACCGGTTAATGTCTCAACTCGGCGGTGTGGTGGGGCAGTTGGAGGGGGTAGTACGTATCCCCTCTCCCTGTCCCCCCATGAAGGGTCCCGTTGCCGTGTCCTTTGGGCCGTTCCCCCTCGCGCTCGCCAATCTGCTGCTCGGACCCGTCTCCCGCACCCGCCGCACACCGGACCAGGCCTTCGAACAGTTGCTCGCCGCGGCCGGGCAGGCGGAGGGCGACGAGCCGTTCGCCGACGACTTCCGTCACCTGCTGCGATGTTGGTCCCGCGCCGAGCACCTCACCCCCGTCGGCCGGCTGTCGGCGCGCGGCCACGTCGGCCGCCACCTCGCCAACCGGGCCCGGATCCGCCGGCTGCTCGCCGAACACCCCGGGATCGAGCGGGAGCCCGTCGACCGGCCGGTGTTCGTGGTGGGCCTGCCCCGCACCGCCACCACGCTCGCGCACGGCCTGCTGTCCCTCTCCGGGGACCACCGCTGCCCGCTGCTCTGGGAGTTACTCACCCCGGATCTCGACCTCGGGTCCACGGAACGGGAGAAGGCGATCAGGACCGCCCGCCGCCTGGTCGGGGGGATCAACCTGTTCGCCCCGGGGTTCCGCCACATCCACAACCTGCGCCCGGAGGGCCCGGAGGAGTGCACCTTCGCGCTGCCGCACACGGTGATGCCGTTGTCCCAGGCCGTCATCCCGGAGTACCTGCCCTGGCACGAGAGCCATGACTTCGCTGCCGACTACCGCTACCTCAAGCAGATCTACCAGGTGCTCCAGTACGGCCGCCCGCGCCGCCGCTGGGTGCTGAAGTCCCCGCTGCACCTGGAGAACCTGGACGCGCTGCGCGCGGTCTTCCCGGATGCCACGATCGTGTGGACGCACCGCGATCCGGCCACCGCCGTGGCCTCGTTCTGCAGCCTGGTCGAGCACGGCATGGCGGTCAGCACCCGTCCCCTCGACCTGAACCGGATCGGCGCCACCTGGCTGGAACTGCTCAGCCGCTCGGCCGCCCGCGGCCTGGCCGCCCGTGCGCACATCCCCCGCGAGGCGCTGGTGGACGTGCCGTACACCTGGCTGGGCGCCGACCCGGCGGCGGGCGCCCCGAAGCTCTACGCGGCCGTCGGCGCCCGCTGGACCGAGGCCGACGCGGCCCGCCTCCCCGCCGTCGTCGCCCGCCCCAAGGGCACCCGCGTGCACAGCTACGACCTGGCCCGCTACGGCCTCACCCGCGCGGCCGTGGACACGGCCTTCGCCGACTACAACGCGCTGCGCGCGGAGGTCGACCGGGCGTGACCGCGCACGGGCCGGCCCCGCGACGCGCACGGGGCCGGCCCGGCCGGCTCAGCTGCTGCTGACGGTGAGGCTGTTGGTGGTGAAGTTCAGCCCACCGGACGAGCTGGTGATCTCGTAGCCGAACTGCACGTCACCGATGGTCACGTTGCCGAACCAGCCCTTGGTGTCCTTGATCCACTTCAGGATCGGCAGGATGTCGATCGTGCCGGAGCTGGAGTTGGAGCTCCGGATGAACGAATAGACGTTGTTCGAGCCGTTGTTGCCCTTGTAGACGGTCCAGGTGTTGCTGCCCAGGGTGAGCGTGCCCTGCGAGGTGCCGAGCGGGCCGACGGCACCGGTCTTGTTGACCCAGAGCATGATCTCGTTGGCGTATCCGGTGTCCCAGATGTCGTACGACGTGTTGTACGCGCCGGACGAGGGGACGGTCACGTTGTAGCTGCTGGTGAGCGAGGTCAGCGAGGTGATCGTCTTGTTGATCACCTTCTTGGAGTTGGGGTACGCCTTGATGCCGCCGGTGTTGGGGTGGTTGGCGGTGACACCCCAGTTGGTGCCGGAGTTGGCCCAGATGCACTGGGTGCCGGCGCCGGAGCCCCAGATGTTGTTGTAGAGGGTGTAGCCGTTCAGCGTGGTGTTGCCCCACTGGTCGCAGGAGCTCCAGACGGCGGCCGAGGCGGGCGCCGAGGCGAGGCCGACGGTGGCGCCGAGGGCGAGCGCGGGGGCGATCAGGGCCGTGGCGGCCCTGCCGAGCGTGCGTGATGCCATGGTGTCCCTTCCATGGGTGGGGGGAGGTGCGGGTGGCTACCACGTCCCCAGGGCGAGGACGCGGTCTTCTCCGGCGACGAGGTCGAGCGGCTGGGTGCCGGAGGAAGTCCACAGGTCGACACGGAGCGTCCGGTGCGGCTTCAGGACGGCTCGCGTACCGCCGGGGGTCCAGGAGAGGTCGAGTTCGGCTCCGAACCGGGTGCGGATCCCGGTCAGTCGGCCTCGGCCGAGGGCGGTGGGAGGTGCGGGGAGCAGGACCAGCCGGTCCGGGGCCGACTGGACGAGTGCCTCGATCAGCACGCCGGGCAGGGTGTGGGCGGCGTCGGCGTTGTAGACGTCGCGGTTCGGGTAGTGGGCGCTCATCAGGGAGGCGTGGAAGAAGTCGCCGTCCAGGACCCGGCCGAGGGCGGCGGCGACCCGTTCGCCGTCCCGCAGCCGGGCGGCGACGAGCGCGTGGTGGAGGTGTCCGTGCGCCGAGTCGTTCTCGGCTCCGCGCAGTTCGAGCGCACGGTGGGCGGCGGCCGCCAGTTCCGGGGTGTCGTAGGGCGTGATCTCGTCGAGCGGCCAGACGCCGTAGAGGTGGCTGAGGTGACGGTGGTCGTAGGTGTCGTCGAGGCCGGGCCGAGCCCACTCGGCGAGTGCGCCGGCGGCGTTGATCCGGTGCGGGGGCAGCCGGTCGGCGAGGGCGCGCCAGCGGTCGGCGTCCGGGCCCGGGTGGTAGTCGGCGGCTGTACGCAGGGCGTGCCGGGCGGCCGAGAGGTCCATCGCCGCGTTGACCGCACCCCAGCTGCCGTTGGCCGGCCGGTTCTCGGGCGAGTAGGACGGGACGACGACCAGGTGGCCGTCGGCGTCGGTCCGGGTGAGGAAGTCCTCGTAGAACACGGCGACCTGGGCCAGCAGCGCGGCCGTACGCGGATCGCGCGCGCCGCGGATCTCGTCGTGGTCGACGAGCGGCTTGAGCAGCCAGTCGGCACCGGCCGTCCACAGGTGCAGGGGGTACTCACGGCTGAAGTGGTAGGAGAGCCCGGACTCACCGTCGGTGTGCGCGGGCGCGACCATGCCCCGGGCGCCGAAGACCGTACGCGCGTTCTCCCGCCAGTCGTGCGACTGACGCCGGATCAGAGCGGCCAGCGCGGCGGTGACTTCGGGGAGATCGGCGGCGGGCGCGGAGGCCGTCTGGAGGTTGAGGTTGGCGTCGTTGGTGAAGGCTCCGGACCAGGCGGTGTTCCACTCACCCGTCCACAGTCCGGTCAGGCGGGGCGGGTTGAGGCCGGAGGAGGAGAGCAGGTGGTAGCGGCCGGCGGCGAAGAGCCGCTCCAGGAGGGCCGCGCTGCGGGGGCGCTTGAGCAACTCCGATCCGGGCAGTGCGCGTTCGGCGGGATCGGCGGCCAGGTCGAGGGTGACCCGGGTGTAGGCGGTGCGGTGCGTTTCGAGGTGCCGGGCGAGCAGGGTCTCGTACGACGGCGCGTCCTCGAGTATCTCGCGCAGTCGGCGCGCCTCGGCGGTCACGTCGAGTTCGCCGGTGTGACGGCGGACCCGGGTGAGGAGGAGGACGGAGTCGGCGCCGGCGACGCGGACGCCGGGCGGGACGAGCTCGGTACTGCCGCCGGTGACGGCGACGAAGGTGACACCGGTGTAGGCGCGGTCGCTGCCGGGGTAGCGGGCCCGGAGGCTGAGCACGGCGCCCTCGGGGGTGCGGAGAGCGCCGTGGCCGATCCCGAGGCCGGAGGGGACACCCGGGAGCCGGTGATCGAGGGCGACGTCGAGAGCGGGCGCGGTGACCCGCTGCACGATCACGTCGTCGGCACGGGAGACGAAGAGGCGGCTGGTCCACTCGGCGGTGGCGGCGGCGACCTCGCCGGTGCCGAAGTCGACGGTCCGGCGGTAACCGCCCGCCCGGCTCTGCGGCCCGCGCAGGCGTATCTGGAAGGCCGGATGGAACGGCTGGACCCACTGGAGCGGGCGGCCGTCGGTGAGGCTCTCGGCGGCCTTCAGGTCGCCCGCGAGCAACCGGTCCTGCGTGGCGGCGAGTTCGGCGGCGAGGCGGGGCGGACGGGCGTGTTCGCCGCCGTTCGGACGGACGAGCGTGTGCTGGGTGACGATGACACGGTCGTCGTTCGGATCACCGAACACCAGGGCACCGTGGTGGCCGTTGCCGCTCAGGAAGGCGTCCTCCCAGCGGGCGGCCGGGGCGGGTTCCCAGGTGCCGTGGACGGGTCCGGTCGCGGTCATGGCCCGAGCACCGCCACTCCGTATCGATCGAGGGTCACCTCGCCGGTGACCGCGGAACCGGTCAGCAGGTCACGGTGCGTGCCCGGCACCTGGACCCGCACGGCCTCGCGCCCGTGGTTGAACAGGAACAGCAGCTCCCCCCTGCGCACCGCCTCGACCCCCGCCGGCAGCCCGTCGAGCACCGGTCGGATCCCCGCCCCCGCGGCGATCCTGCCGACCAGTTCACGCAGCGCTTCCGGTTCGGGGAGCGTGGAGACGTACCAGGCGCGCCCGTTGCGCAGCACGGCCGGTCGCCCGTCGAGCTCTCCGCCCCGGTACGGCACGGTCTCGGAGACCCCGGGAGCGGCCTCGATCTCCTCCGACCAGAGGGTGCCGCGGAAGCCCTCGCACGCGACGGTCTCCCCCGCGTCCAGCGGCCACCACTCGTGCAGCGTGCGGATGCCGAACAGGTCGCGCAGCCGGGCGTCCATGCCACCGGGGCGGATCCGGTCGTCCTCGTCGGCGACGCCGGTCAGGAAACCGCTGACCAGGGTGCCACCGTCGCGGACGTAGGCGAGGAGGTTGCGTACGGCGGTGTCGGTGAGGAGGTAGAGCTGGGGCACCACCACCGCCTTGTAGGCGGACAGGTCGTGTTCGGGGTGGGCGAAGTCGGTGGCGAGGTTCGCCTCCCAGAGGGCGCGGTGCCAGGCGTGCAGCACGTCGGGGAGGTCGACCTCGGTGGAGAGCCGGCCCTCGTGGGCGCCGGCCCACCAGGAGTGCCAGTCGTGGAGGACGGCGATCTCCGAGACGAGGTGACTGCCGGTCACCGCACCGCCGATGGCGGCGAGTTCGGCACCGAGCTGCTTGACCTCCTGGTAGGTACGCCCTTCCTCCCCCGCGTGGCCGACCATTCCCGAGTGGAACTTCTCCGCGCCCTGCCGGGACTGCCGCCACTGGAAGTAGCAGACGGCGTCCGCGCCCCGGGCGACGGCCTGGAGCGACCACTGGCGGTTCAGGCCACGGGGTTTGGGGTGGTTCACCCCCCGCCAGTTGACCGCCCCGGCGGCCTGCTCCATCAGCATCCACGGGCCCCGCGCCTGGGAGCGGGTGAGGTCGTGGACGAGCGCGCCGTGCTGTGCGCCCAGCGGGTTGCGCGGGTCGGGATAGAGGTCGACGGAGACGACGTCCTCCTCCGCCGCCCAGCGCCAGGCGTCCTGGCCGATCCACAGCGGCATGAAGTTGGTGGTCACCGGAATGTGCGGGGTGTGCCGGGCGACGATGTCCCGTTCGGCCGCGTAACACTCCAGGAGCATGTCGGAGGTGAACCGCCGGAAGTCCAGCACCTGGGTGGGGTTCTTCATGTAGTGGGCGTGGCGCGGCGGCAGGATGCCCTCCCAGGTGTCGTATCCCTGGCTCCAGAAGGCCGTTCCCCAGGCGGAGTTGAGGGCATCGAGGGTGCCGTAGCGCTCGCGCAGCCAGCGGCGGAAGGCGGCGGCCGCCTCGTCGCCGTGGTCGAAGGTGCAGTACTCGTTGTTGATGTGCCACAGGGTGAGGGCGGGGTGGCCGCCGTAGCGGGCGGCGAGGTCCTCGGTGATGGCGGCGGCATGCCGCCGGTAGGTGGCGCTGGAGTGCGAGAAGTGCTGGCGGCCGCCCCACCACTCGGTTCGGCCGTCCGCGTCCCGGGGCAGGGTGTCCGGGTGCAGCCGGCCCAGCCACGGCGGCGGCGCGGAGGTCGGGGTGGCGAGGACGACGCCGACGCCGTTGTCGTGCATCAGGTCCATGAGCCGGTCCAGCCAGCCGAAGTCCCGCTCCCCCGGCCGGGGTTCGAGCTTCGCCCAGGAGAAGACACCCATGGTCACGGAGTTGACGCCGGCCGCCTTCATCAGCCGGACGTCCTCGGGCCAGGTCTCCTCGGGCCACTGCTCTGGGTTGTAGTCGCCGCCGAAGAGGATGCGGCCGCGGGTGACGTCGGAGAGGCTCGGTCGTTTCCGTTCGCCGGTCATCGAAGCGGCTCCCCGTACTGGATGCCACGTCCGTTGGTGGCGAGGTAGACCCGGCCGTACACGCGCGGGTCACCGGTGATCGCCTGCCCGGTCCACCCCCACTGGTGCCGGTCGTCGTTGATACGGACCCAGGACCCGGCCTCGTCGTCGGAACGGTGGACGGCGGTGACGGTCCCCGTGGAGCCGACGAGGTAGATCGCCGGGTAGTCGGCGCCGTCGGCGGCCCTGCCGAAGCCGAGGGTGTAGGCGGCCGTGCAGCCGGCGACCCCGGTGAAGCTCGCGCCCCCGTCGACGGACCGGTACAACCCGTTCCCCTTCACGCTCAGCCACAGGTCACCGGATCTGCCGGGGGCCGCGACCAGCTGGAACTGGCTGTCCCCGGCGGGCAGTCCGGTCGCACGCGCCGTGAACGTGCGGCCACTGTCAGTGCTGGCTTGTAGCGTTCCTGTGTCGGTGTCGTATGCGTAGAAGAGCGTCGGGTCGGCCGGGTCGGCGACCGGCGTGGCGCCCTTCGGGAAGGAGGGGATCTCGGTCCAGGTGGTGCCGTTGTCGTCCGAGCGGTGGGCGGGGTACTTCGTCCCGTCCCAGTGCACGAAGGACCACAGCAGCGCGCTGCCGTCGGCGTTGGCGGCGATCGGCCCCGGTGCGTCGTGGGCGAGGGAGGGCTGGGCAGCGAAGGGCGCCCAGGTCCGGCCCCCGTCGTTCGAGAAGGCGCCGTTGCCGTTGTCGCCCCAGCCGGTGCGGACCACGTACGCCGGCCTGCCCGCGGCCTGCGCGAGTCCCGTCGCCGACCCGAACACGGGGTTCGTGGCCATACCGCGGGACGGAGACGCGGTGAGCCGCTCGTGGTACAGGACGCCGATGTCCCCCGAGCCGCTCAGCAGGTGCGCCTCCCCGACCGGGGGCGACACCAGCCGCAGTACGGACGTCTCCTCAAGGCCGCGGATCCACGGGGACCAGTGGACGAGGTCGCGGGTGCCGTAGAGGGTGGCGCCGGTGCCGTGGACGACGTGCTCCGAGTCGTGCGGGTCGACGGCCACGGCCTGGATCCACCACCCGAACTTGGGCTGGTCACCGCCCCACTTGAGGAAAGGCGTCTCCGACACGTCGATGACGGCGGTGTCCTTCAGGGACGTCCAGGTACGGCCGCCGTCGGTGGTCCGGTAGAGGGTGTCCACGGCCGCCCAACGGTTGTTCGTCGAGACGACGACGGTACCGGGCCGACGGGCGTCGACGGCGACCCCGCCGTAGCCGAAGGTGTCGCTGCCACCGGGGTGGACGGGGGTGACCTCGGTCCAGCGGCCGGTGACCGTCGACAGCTTGTGCA
Source organism: Streptomyces sp. NPDC007157 (assembly GCF_040634235.1). Taxonomy (NCBI): domain Bacteria; kingdom Bacillati; phylum Actinomycetota; class Actinomycetes; order Kitasatosporales; family Streptomycetaceae; genus Streptomyces; species Streptomyces sp. NPDC007157. Next base: position 321,969 of record NZ_JBEYFE010000009.1, on the reverse strand, counting down.
CACTGCCGTCGGTCTGGCCGTTGGGACCGGGGGCGTCGGCGTAGGTCACGTACAGCTCGCTCGTGTGCCGGTCGTACGCGGCGCGGACCGGGATCTTGGCGGAGGTACCGGTGGGCTGCCCGGGGACGGCCTCCCAGGTGGTCCCGTCGGTGGTGCGGTACAGGGTGACGGCGGTCGCCCCGCCGTCGCCGTCCGCCCAGCCGGCGTAGACGGCACGGCCGACGGCGACGAGCAGGCTGACGCCCTGGCCGGAGACGGAGGGGGTGGCGGAGAAGCCGGTGGCTGCCGCCCAGGTGGCGCCGCGGTCGGTCGACCTGAGCAGTCCGTCGTGCCTCGTCCCCAGCCAGAGGGTGTCGCTGTCCCGCGGGTCGACGAGGAGGCGCTCGCCCATGCCCCGGCCGTCCTCGTTGGCGCCGAGTCCGACCGTGAGGTCGGTACGGGCCCAGGTGGCGCCGCGGTCGTCGGAGCGGAGGATCGCGCCGTTGCCGGCCCAGGACTGGGCGTAGGTGCCGAGGGCGAGGTAGAGCCGGTCGGGGTGGGCGGGGTCGACCGCGAGGGCCTCGACACCGAGAAGGTTCCAGTCGTCCCAGCCGAGGTGGTCGGTGAGGGGGGTCCAGCGGGCGGTGCGGGTGTCCCAGCGGTAGGCGCCACCGATGTCGGTGCGGGCGTAGGCGAGGCCGGGGGTGGTGGGATGGAAGAGGACGCCGGTGACGAATCCGGTGCCGCCGATCACTGCGTTGCGCCAGCGGTACGCCTGCGCCCGGGGCTCGGCCGCGTGGGCGTCGGCGGCGAGGGCGGGGAGGGTGGTGAGCGCGGCAGCAGTGGCAGTGCCGGCCAGGACGGTTCTGCGGCTCAGGCTGGGCATGGGGAACCTTCGCTGGGAGTGGGTTGGGTGGGGGGACAGGGGGTGGTGTCACTTACCGGCGCTGGCAGGGTGCCGCCTGCGCGGAGCCGGCTATGGGAGCACGGCCGGGAGCGCCCCGTCAGGGGCGCGGGGAACTGCGCGACCGGCCCCCGCCGGGCCGCAGTCGCCGACGCTCCCCCGCCGCCCCCTCCGGAAGGCGCCGTCGGCTACCCCTTCACCGCCCCCGTCAGCATCCCCTTCTTGAAGTGCTTCTGGACGAAGGGCGAAAGCACCGCCACGGGCAGCAGCGCCAGCACCATCACCGCCATCTGCACCGCGAGCCCCGACAGTTGACCCGTCTTGATCGCCTGCCCCAGCCCCACCGGGGCCTCCTGCTTCTGGACCAGCTGGATCATGACGTTCTGCAGCGGCATCTTGTCCTGGTCGTTGAGGTACAGGGACGCGTTGAACCACGCGCTCCAGTACCCGACCGCGTAGAAGAGGGTGATCACGGCGAGCACCGCACGCGACAGCGGCATGACGATCTGCCACAGGATCCGGAACTCGCCGGCGCCGTCGATGTGCGCGCTGTCGATCAGCTCCTGCGAGATGCCCATGAAGAACCCGCGCAGGACGAGGATGTTGAAGACGCTCACCGCGCTCGGCAGGATCAGGGCGAGATAGCTGTCGGTGAGGCCGAGGGACTGCACCAGGAGGTACGTCGGGATCAGGCCGGCGCTGAAGAACATCGTCGCGAGCAGCAGCATCAGGAACCAGCGGTGGCCCAGGGAGCCGATGCGCGAGAGGCCGTACGCGCACAGCACCGACACGGCCATCGAGAACAGCGTGCCGACGACGGTGATCAGGACGCTGATGATGGTGGCCCGGGTGACCTGGCCGCCGCTCAGCAGCTCTTTGTAGGCGATGAAGGTGATGCCCTTGGGCACCATCACCAGTCCGCCGGCCTCGTCGATCGTCTTCCGCGAGGAGAGGCTGGTCACGATGATGATCCACAGGGGGAAGAGGATGCCCAGGCAGGCGAGGGCGAGCACCAGCCCCTTGCCGGCCGAGCCCGCCCTGCCGGGCTCCTCCTCCCATGCCGGACGGGGTGGCGCGGCCCACCGGGACGGTTCCCGTACGGGCGGCGGGTTGTCGATGACGGCGGTCACTTCTTGTACACCCCCTGCTCGCCCATGAGATGGGCCACTTTGTTCGCGGCGAGGACCAGGCCGAGGCTGACCACGCCCTTGATCAGACCGGCGGCGGCCGCGTAGCCGAAGTCCTGGTTGCGGACGCCGTTCCACCAGACGAAGGTGTCGAGGACTTCGGCGGCTCCCGGGCCGACCGCGTCGCGTTGGAGGAGGATCTGTTCGAAGCCGACCGTCAGGGCGTCGCCCACCCGCAGCACCAGCAGCAGGGCGATCACCGGCCGCAGGGCGGGAAGCGTGACGTGCCAGACGCGGCGCCAGCGGCCCGCCCCGTCCATCGCCGCCGCCTCGTAGAGGTCGGGGCTCACGGAGGCGAGCGCGGCCAGGAAGACGATGATCCCCCAGCCCGCGTCCTTCCAGACGCCCTCCGCCGTGACCAGGAACTTGAAGGTCGACGGGTCGGTCATGATGTCGAGGCCGTCGTAGCCGTGCTGCCTCAGCAGCTGCGACAACACGCCCGCGCCACCGAAGATCTGCTGGAAGACGGAGATGACCAGCACCCAGGAGAAGAAGTGCGGGAGGTACAGGACGGCCTGGGAGATCGCCCGTACCCGGGGCCGGACCACGCTGTTGATGAGCAGGGCGAGCGCGATCGGGATCGGGAAGAACAGGACGAGTTGCAGGGAGAACAGCACCAGCGTGTTCTTCACCGCGTCCCAGAACGCCGAGTCGGCGAAGATCCGCTGGAAGTTGTCGAGGCCCACCCAGGGGCTGTGCAGCATGGAGACGATGCCGTTGTCGCTGACGTACGGGTCGTAGTCCTGGAAGGCGACGATGTTGCCGAGGATCGGCAGGTAGTTGAAGACCAGGATCAGCAGGACCGCCGGCAGCGTCATCAGGATCAGCGCGCGGTCGCGTCTGAATCTGAGGCGCAGGCCCAGTCTCCCGGTCTTCCCCTTCTTCGCGGTTCCGGTGGTGCCGTCGGACGCCACCGGAGTCCTCCCCGCCCTGTCGTCGTCTGCCTCGGCTCTGCTGCGAGGCACCGTGCTGTGGGACACGGCCGTTCTCCTTGCCTCAGTGCCTGGTCAGCTCGCCGAAGAACCGTTGTCGTCGAGCAGCTTGTGGTACCAGTCGCGCAGCTTGTCGCCGCCCTTGCTCTTCCAGTCGGAGACGGCCTGCTGCATGTCGCTGATCTTCTTGCGGCCGCGGGTGATGTCGTCCTCCAGCGTCTCGAAGTCGTTCATGAGGTTGGTGTAGCGGGACGGCTCGGTGATCATCTGGCCGAAGAAGCTGGACTTCCTGGTGAAGGAGCCCATCCGCTGCTGCCACTCGACCTGCGCCTTGGCGACGTCGGGGAAGTCGGGGTGGGCGATGGTGGCGGCGGGGCTCGCGACCATGACGTAGGCGTTGAGGACCTCGTTGTTGCCCTGGGTGGTCTTGGTGGGCACGCCGTTCCTGACGGTGTAGTGGGTGCCCTCGACGCCGTAGTTGGTGGCCATGTACTCCTTGGTGCCGTACGGCGCGGCGGTGACGTTGGCGACGGCCAGCACGTCGTGGACGACGGACTCCGAGGCCTTCTTGTTGATGAAGGCGAAGATGCCGGCCGGCTGTTCGGCCCAGACCTGCGGGTCCCCGCCGTCGTGGGCGTAGACGTCCATGCCCCAGATCTTGTAGTCCGGGTTCTGGGTGGCCTGTTCGGCGGTGCGGCTCCACCACTGGCTGATGTCCTGGGCGTAGATCAGGAACTCGGCGGCCGCGAACTTGGGGCCCGGGTCGGGGGCGTTCTTGCCCAGCTTGGCGTCGGGGTGCACGACACCGGCGGCGAAGAGCTTGCGGGTCCACTCCAGGGCTTCGAGGTACTCGTCGGTCTCGATGCGGTTGACCAGCTTGCCGTCGACGAGGTTCCAGCCGAGCGGCTTCTCGCTGCCGGACAGGACGCCGAACATCTGCCAGGCGGTCCACTTCATGTCCATGCAGGCCCAGCGCTTGGCCTTGGCGTTGGTGATCTCCTTGGCCAGGGACAGGAACTCGTCCGCCGAGCGCGGGACGTCGTAGCCCTCCTTGTCGAAGATGTCCTTGCGGTAGAAGGGCACGATGTTGGTGACGTACGAGGACGGCATCGGCAGTCCGCGCAGCTTGCCGCCGAATATGCACCGCCGCCAGGCGTCGGTCGGGATGGCGGCGAGGTTCGGGTAGTCCTTGACCTTGTCACCCGACAGGTACGGCCCGAGGTCGGCGAACTTGCTGATGATGGCGGTCGGTATCCTGCCGCCCATGTTCCAGTTCGGGACGACCACGACGTCCGGTACGTCGCTGGAGGCGAGGACCGCGCCCAGCTTCTGGTCGTAGGTGTTGCCGTCCTGGTTCTGCCACTGGACGTCGACGCCGATCAGGTCGTTCATCGCCTTGTAGTAGGCATTGTCGCCCTTCGGCGGGGAGCCCCAGAACGGGGACATGATGCTGACCTTGCCCCCCTTGCCGAGCTTCTTGGGCACCGAGGTCTTCAGGGTCGCCAGGTCGAGCTTGCTGGTGAAGCCGATCGCCGAGCCGTTCTTCGCCGGGATGTCCGGGGCCACCACGTTGTTGGCGACGTAGGACGGCAGCAGCTTCTTCGCGTCCTTGCCCGAGGAGGAGCCACCTCCCGATCCGCTGTCCGACGCTCCGCAGGCGGCGAGCAGCGGCATCCCGCCCGCCACCGCTGCGGTGGCCACGGCCGTGGAGGCGAGGAAACTTCTCCGGCTCGGCCCGGAGGGGGCGGAAGCGGCGTTCGGCGTCATTGCGTCAACCCTTCATGGCGCACCAGGACACCCGGCGGTGGCCGTCGGCTGCGGTGTCTCGAGTGGAACTGGCTGAGCCGAAGCGATCCCCCGACCACGGTCGACCACCGTCGTACGTCCCTGGGGCGGACCGGTGAATCGGCTAGTCGAAGCGCTTCGATGTTGCTGCGAGGTTAAGTGAACACTCGGGGGTGCACAAGGGTCGCTCCCAAGATTCCTCCGAGGTGGCCGGGATGACCTCTTCGTATGTGCTGCTTGAATTTTGAGTGAGCGTCTCTTGACACTCGACGGTGTGCCGAATGAGCATCGAAGCGCTTCGAAAGCTCCTCGTCGCTCCATCGCAAGGGGAACCGCACGTGACCGCTCAAACGCCGCCCACGCCGCCTTTCCGCGATCCGCGCCTGCCGTTCGCGAAGCGCATCGACGACCTGCTGGCGCGACTCACCCTGGACGAGAAGGTCTCCTTCCTGCACCAGTTCGCGCCCGCCGTGGAACGCCTGGGCATCGCCGCCTTCCGCACCGGTCAGGAGGCCTTGCACGGGGTCGCCTGGATGGGCCCGGCGACGGTGTTCCCGCAGGCGGTCGGCCTCGGCGCGACCTGGAACACCGATCTCGTACGCCGGGTCGGCGAGGCCGTGTCCCAGGAGGTCCGGGCGATGCGCGCCCGCGACGACCGCGTGGGCCTCAACGTCTGGGCACCGACGGTGAATCTGCTGCGCCACCCGCTCTGGGGCCGCAACGAGGAGGGTTACTCCGAGGACCCGAGGCTCACCTCCGCCATCGCCACCGCCTACACCCGCGGGCTGCGCGGCGACCACCCGGTGTACTGGCGCACCGCGCCCGTCCTCAAGCACTGGCTCGCCCACAACAACGAGACGGACCGCGCCACTTCCTCCTCCTCCGTCCGCCCGCGGGTGCTGCACGAGTACGACCTGCGCGCCTTCGAGGAGACCGTGCGGGCGGGCGCGGTGGCCGGGGTGATGCCCGCGTACAACCTGGTCAACGGTCGACCCAACCACGTATCCCCGTATCTGCGTGAGCAGTTGCGGACCTGGACGGAGGAGGATCTGCTGGTCTGCTCGGACGCCGGCGCGCCCAGCAACCTGGTCGACCACGAGCACTACTTCGACACCCACGAGGAAGCCACGGCGGCCGCCCTCCTCGCCGGTGTCGACAGCTTCACCGACCACGGCACGGACAGTTCGCAGATCGTCGCGCGGATCAACGGGGCAATGGAACAGGGCCTGTTGACCGAGGCCGACATCGACACGGCCGTGCGCCGCCAGCTCTCGGTCCGCTTCCGCCTCGGCGAGTTCGACCCGCACGACGACCCGTACGCGCACACGTCGGACTTCGACACCCCGGCCCACCGCGCCCTGGCCCAGGAGGCGGCGGAACAGGCGGTGGTCCTCCTCAAGAACGACGACGACCTGCTGCCGCTCGCGCCCGACACCCGGATCGCGGTGGTCGGTCTGCTCGCCGACGAGTGCAAGCTCGACTGGTACAGCGGCACGCTGCTGCACCGCTCCACCCCGCTGGAGGGCCTGTACGAACGGTTCGGCGCGGAGCGGGTGGAGTTCGCGGAGGGCGTGGACCGGGTCCGGCTTAGGCTCCCGGATGGCACCTTCCTGCACGTGCCGCCCGCCCCCGAGGCCGCCGACGAGGCGCGCGGCGCGGCGGGCGCCCTGGACCCGGCGCTGCTGGCGGGCCGTACCGACCTGCCCCCGCTGACCACCGACGCCACGGGCACCGAACTCGCCCTCGTCGACTGGGGCGAGGGCGTGCTGACGCTCCGCGCCCCCGACGGCCGTTATCTCTCGGTCGCCGACGACGGCCGGATCCGCGCCTCCGCCGACCAGCCCGGCGGCTGGGTCGTCCAGGAGACATTCCGCCTGGAACCCCACGAGAACGGTCACCTCCTGCGGCATCTCGGCACGGGTCGCCACGTCTGTGTCGCCGCCGACGGCGTGCGGGTTGCCGCCGAGAACGCGTCGATCTTCGAGTTGATCATCGTCGAGCGGGGCGCGGAGGCCGTCGCCAGGGTGGCCGCGGCTGCCGACGCGGTCCTGGTCGTCGCCGGCAACGACCCGCACATCAACGGCCGCGAGACCGAGGACCGTACGACCCTGGCCCTGCCCCCGCACCAGGAGCGTCTGCTGCGCGCGGCCCGCTCCGCCAACCCGCGGACGATCCTGGCCCTGACCTCGGCCTACCCCTACGCGGTGGACGTGGCCCGCCTTCCCGCCGTCCTGTGGACGGCGCACGGCGGCCAGGCGGCCGGCACCGCGCTCGCCCGTGTCCTGGCCGGCGACGTCTCCCCCGCGGGCCGCCTTCCGCAGACCTGGTACGCCGCCGACGCGGACCTCCCCGACCTGCTCGACTACGACGTGCTGGACGCCCGGCAGACATACCTCTACTTCGAGGGCACCCCGCTCTTCCCGTTCGGCCACGGCCTGTCGTACACGTCCTTCTCCTACGCCGACCTGGTCGCCGAGCCGGCCGCGGGGACGCTCCAGGTGTCGTTCACGGTCACCAACACCGGTGACGTGACGGCGGACGAGGTGGCCCAGCTCTACTCCCGGGCGGTCGAGCCGTCGTCGGTGCGCCCACGCCGCGAACTGCTGGCCCACCGCAGGATCACCCTCGCCCCCGGCGAGCGGACCGGGCTGACTTTCGAAGTCCCGCTCTCCGCCTTCGCGTTCTGGGACGTGGCGCGGGACCGACGACGCCTGGAGCAGGGGCCGTACGACGTCCTGGTCGGTGCGTCCAGCGAGGACATCCGGCTGCGTACGACGGTGATCCTGGACGGCGAGCGGGCAACACCGCGTGATGTCACCTCCGAACGCGGCCTGGATGCGGCCGGCTTCGACGAGCAGTCGGGGATCGCGATCGTGGACCGTACGAGGACGGCGGGCGACGCGGTCACGCCGAAGGGCGACGGCGTCGGTGAACTCGTCTACCGGGACTGTGACTTCGGTCAGGGGGTGACGGAGGTGACCGCGCGGGTGTCGGGCGCCGGCTCGCTGGAACTCTCCCTGGACGGCGGCCCGTCGCCGGCGGTGCTGACGCTCGCCGAGCCGACGCCGGGCCCGTATGCGTACACCTCGCTCACCGCCGGCCTCGTCGCCGAGGGTGTGCACGACGTCCACCTCAGGCTGCGCGGCCCGCTGCGGCTCGCGCACGTCGGCTTCTCCGGTTGAGGGTCCGGAGCGGCCGGCACCGAGAAGGGGCCCGGTCCCGGAAGGCATCGGTGCCGGGCCCCTTCGAGAGGACCCAGTCACCGGCCGGGATCACCCGTCGGTGGAGCTCGGCGGGCCCGAGCACACCGACGGCCGGAGCCCCCGCACCGTGAGCCCTCTACAGGGTGTCGGCGGTATCCGATGAGCCAGGCCGTGTCTTCTCCTGATCGAGCCGGGTGAAGGTCAGATGGTGAGCGGCCGCCGGCGGAAGAACTCGGCATCTACCCACGCCGAGTTGGGGCAGGACGAGATGTCGCGCCCTCAACTGTGCACCCTTCAACGAGCTACGGACGCGCAGCGCACGCAGGTTTTCGCCGCCGGGCGAACTTCGAGGCGCTCCGTCGGGATCGGCTCACCGCATTGCTCGCAGCGCCCGTAGTCACCTCTCTCCAACCGTTCCAGGGCGCGATCGAGATCGTTCAGATGCTCGCGCGACTGGGACAGCAGAGCGATGACGTGCGCCCGCTCGAAGGCCGTGCTCGCCCCCTCCGGGTCGTGCTCGTCGTCGATGGCCACCAGTGCGTTCGCCTCGACGATCCCTTCGAACTCACGGCCAAGGGCGGATATCTGCCGCAGCGTGGCGACACGGTCGGCCGCGAGCAGCGCCCGCGCCGACTCGCCCTGGGGCACGGGAAAAGCGGCATTGGTGCATTGATCGCTCATATCGGATGAAACCTCATTGCCTTGGGCCGAATTCTCGACTGCTCGGGCGACGACTGCCTCAGCGATGACGTGGGCGGCCACGCTGGTACTGCTTCGGCCACGGGACGTCGTCACCGAGCACCCGGGCCGCGCGGAGCGGCCAGGTCGGGTTGCGCAGCAGTTCACGCGCGAGCATGATCGCGTCGGCCGAGCGGTCCACGAGGATCTGGTCGGCCTGCTCCGGTGCGGTGATCAGGCCGACCGCGGAGACGGGCAGGGCCGCGCCCTCGCGGACGGTTCGGGCGAAGGGCACCTGGTAGCCGGGCTCCACTTCGATACGGGCGTTGTGGACGAGCCCGCCGCTGGTGATGTCCACCAGATCGACGCCGTGGGCCACCAGGTGCCGCGACAGCTCGACCGTCTCCTCCGGGGTCCAGCCGCCGTCGGCCCAGTCCGTGGCCGAGAAGCGTACGAACAGCGGGCGGTCCTCGGGCCACTGCGCCCGTACGGCGTCGGTGACCTGGACCAGGAAACGGCTGCGCCCGTCGAGATCGCCTCCGTACTCGTCGCTGCGGTGGTTGGAGAGCGGTGACAGGAACTGGTGCAGCAGATAGCCGTGCGCGGCGTGGATCTCCAGGACCTCGAAGCCGGCGGACAGCGCCCGCGCGGCGGCCTCGCCGAAGGCCCGGACCAGAGCGCGGATGTCGTCCGCGCCAAGTTCCCGCGGGGCCGGCCAGTCGCCGAATGGCAGCGGTGACGGTGCGACCGTCTGCCATCCTCCGGCCTCCGGTTCGACGTACACGTCACCCTCCCAGGGCGGTGCCGTCGACGCCTTGCGGCCGGCATGGGAGATCTGGATGCCGGCAATGGCTCCCTGCCCGTGGACGAAGTCGGTAATCCGCTTGTACGCGGCGGCCTGCCCGTCATCCCAGATGCCGGCGTCGGAAGGGGTGATCCGGCCCTCAGGTTCCACCGCCGTGGCCTCCTGCATGACCAGGCCGGACCCGCCGCGTGCCAGGGAGCCGAGATGGACCAGATGCCAGTCCTGCGGATAGCCGTCGACCGAGCTGTACTGGCACATGGGGGCGACCCAGGCCCGGTTCGGGAAGGTCGTGCCGCGGAGGGTGAGCGGCGAGAAGAGACGGCTCATGGGAGGCCTCGCAGGAGGGATGTGGGACGCCGGGTGCCCCGCAGCCGTCGAGCCGTGACGGCCTGGGTTCCTGCGGGGCGCCCCGTACGGTGTGTGCCACGAGTACCCCGGCCACTCGTGGCACACACCACCGGCCAGGCGTGCTCACCCGCGCGAATGTCCTGCCCAGGTCCCACCCCATGCGCAACACCACGGCCGGAGCCCCCGCACAGCGGGCTCCGGCCGTGGTGAGCTGTCCGCAGGTCAGAGGGCGAGGCCGGTGAGGACCAGGACCCGCTCGTAGGTGTAGTCGTCCATCGCGAACTTGACGCCCTCGCGGCCCACGCCGGACTGCTTGGCGCCGCCGTACGGCATCTGGTCGGCGCGGTAGGAGGGGACGTCACCGATGACGACACCGCCGACCTCAAGGGCGCGGTGGGCGCGGAAGGCGGTCTGCAGGTCGTGGGTGAAGACGCCCGCCTGGAGGCCGTACTTGGAGTCGTTGGCGGCGGCCAGGGCCTCGGCCTCGCCGTACACCTTCTGCACGGTGAGGACGGGTCCGAAGACCTCCTCGCAGGAGATCGTGGTGTCGGCCGGGACCTCGGTGAGGACGGTCGGCGCGAAGCTGGCGCCGTCGCGGTCGCCGCCGGTGACCAGGGTGGCGCCGGCCTCCACGGCCTCCTTCACCCATGCCTCGACGCGCTCCGCGGCGGCCTCGCTGACCAGCGGGCCGACGTCGGTCTTGGCGTCGGCGGGGTCACCGGTGACCTGGGCCTCCACGGCGGCGACGATGCGCGGGAGCAGCCGGTCGTACACGGACGCGTCGGCGATGACCCGCTGCACGGAGATGCAGGACTGGCCGCCCTGGTAGTTGGAGAAGGTGGCGATGCGGGTGGCGGCCCAGTCGAGGTCGGCGTCGCTCGCGTAGTCGCCGAGGACGACGGCCGCGCCGTTGCCGCCCAGCTCCAGGGTGCAGTGCTTGCGGGGCACCGAGTCCATGATCGAGTAGCCGACCTTCTCGGAACCGGTGAACGAGATGACCGGGAGGCGCTCGTCCTGGACGAGGGCGGCCATCTTGTCGTTGGCGACCGGGAGGATCGACCAGGAGCCGGCCGGGAGTCCCTCGGTCTCGGCGAGCAGGTCGCCGATGATCAGGCCGGACAGCGGGGTGGCGGGCGCCGGCTTGAGGATGATCGGCGCGCCGGCGGCGATGGCCGGGGCGATCTTGTGGGCGCAGAGGTTGAGCGGGAAGTTGAAGGGTGCGATGCCGAGGACGACGCCCTTGGGGAAGCGGCGGGTCAGCGCGAGCCGGCCCTGGCCGCCGGGGTCGGTGTCGAGCCGCTGGGCCTCGCCGCCGTTGAAGCGGCGGGCCTCCTCGGCGGCGAACCGGAACACGGAGACGGCACGGCCGACCTCGCCGCGCGCCCACTTGATCGGCTTGCCGTTCTCGGCGGAGATCAGCTGGGCTATCTCCTCGGTGCGCTCGGCGAGGCGCCGGCTGACGTGGTCGAGAGCGGCGGCGCGTATGTGGGCCGGGGTGGCGGCGAACTCGTCCCGTACGGCGTACGCGGCGGCGACGGCTTCCTCGACCTGCGCGTCGGTCGGCAGGCCGACCTTGCCGACGAGGCGCCCGTCCCAGGGGCTGGTGACGTCGAAGGTGTCCTCGCCGGTGACCTGACGGCCGGCGAGCCAGAAGGCGTGGGTGGCGGTCATGAGAGTCCCGGCCCTTCCGCGTGAGGGGATTTCTTGGCTTCCGAGGTCCACCGTAGGCGCGGGAAGGAGAAGCGGCGCTTGTCCGGGGTGTAGTGGTGGCGAGCGGGGGTGCGCCTCTTTGGCAGGGGCGCGTGGGCCTTGTTCTCCGAGTTCTCCGGGGTCCTCCGGGTTCTCCGGCGGTGGTCAGTCCGCCGAGGTCGCCTTCAGGGCCAGCCACAGCTCCATCCTGGCGTCCGGGTCGTCCAGGGAACGGCCCAGGATCTCCTCGACCCTGCGCATCCGGTACCTCAGCGTATGCCGGTGGACGCCCAGGTCGGCGGCGGCCGCGTCCCACTGGCCGTGCCGGGACAGCCAGGCCCGCAGGGAGGCCACCAGGTCGCCGCGGCCCGTGGCGTCGTGCTCGTACAGCGCCCGCAGCAGGCCGTCCGCGAACGCCTTCACCGCGTCGTCGGCCAGCAGCGGCAGCACCGAACCGGCGGCCAGCTGCTCGTGCTCGACCAGCACCCGACCGCGCCGCCGGGCCACCGACAGCGCCTGTTCGGCCTGTTTGTAGGCGGCCGCCGCGCCGATCGGGCCGGACGGGGCGGACATGCCCACGACCAGGTCGTCCTCCTCGGTGGCGTCCTTTTCGGGTACGGCCCGCGCGGCCTCGCGCGCCGCCGCGTGATCGACGCACGCGCCCACCGCCGCGCCCCCGTCCGCGGCCAGCACCACCAGCCGCTCCCCCTCCGGCACCACCAGCACCGGCTCCCCCGCGCGCGCCGCGGCCGACTCGACCGCCTCCGCGAGACCGGCGAGCGGCTCGGCGCCCGCATCGGCGACGATGATCCGGAAGGGGGCGTCGAGAAGTCCGCCGTACAGGTCCCCGGCGACCCCCCGGGCGTGGTCCGGCTGCCCGGCGAGCAGCATGCGCAGCACCGCCGCGCCCACCCGCTGCTCGGCCGCGTGCAGCGACCGCGAACGTTCCGTCGTCAGTGTGAGCAGGGCGATGGCCGAGTGGACGGCGTACCGCTCGGCGGTGCCGAGGGCGGCCGCGGTGCCGACCGCCAGGGCCGCCCGGGACCTGCGGCCGGTGCCCAGCGAGTGCAGCTCCACCCGGTCCTCGTTGTCCGGGCCGCCCACCACCGAGGAGGCCGGCGCCGGGCGCTCCCGCAGCCGTTCCACCTCGGCCGTCAGCCGGGCCGCCCGGCGGCCCGCCCACTCCGGTGCCGTGGCGACGACCGCGCCCGAGGCGTCGTACAGCGCCGCCCACCCGTTGACCTGCGCGGCGAGTGCGGCGAGCAGGCCTTCCGGCCCGGCGTTCAGGGCCTGCCTGGTCAGTTCGCGCTGGGCGGCGAAGCCCGCCGTCACCGCCCGGTACTGGTCGGCCGCGATCGCCGCGGAGACGGCCTTGCTGATGGCGAGGAAGGGGGTGCGGCGCGGGACCTCGAGGAGCGGCAGGTCCTCCTGCTCGGCCGCGTCGACCAGGGCCTCGGGGATCTCGTCGTAGTTGACCCCGACGGCGAAGCCGAGACCTACCACACCTGCTCCCACCAGGCGTTTCACATACCTGCGCATCGCCTGCGGATCATCCGCGTCCAGCTTCAGCGCGGTGATCAGGAGCAGTTCCCCGCCCTCCATGTACGGCACCGGGTCGGCGAGTTCGCTGACATGGGCCCAGCGCACGGGCACGTCGAGGCGGTCCTCGCCCGCGCGCACGGTGAGTTTGAGCGCGGAATGGTGGACGAGCGAGGCGAGCGTCGGTGGCATCGGGCCGTCAGATCTTCTCTTCGGTCGGGAACACGTGAAGACGTGTACAGGGGGCAGTGGGCCTTTGGCCGTCTCGTATGAACGACCTCTGTCGATTCTGCCTCACTGTACGGTCGCGTGTACCCCCCTGTTCAAGCTCGGCCGGTGCCGCCCCTGAGGTCCACCAGCAGCGGCGGCGCGTGCTCGCCCTTGACGGTCGTCAGGGAGAGGACCGCGTGGCCCGCCGGCACACCGTGGGCCAGCTCGGAGGCCGACCAGCGCTCGCGCTCCACCTGGCGGACGGTGACCGCGCGGGCCGTGGGCGCCTTGCCGGTGATGACCTGCCGTACGACGTGCAGCGCCTTGCCCGCCGGGGTCTCCGCGATGATCTGGCGGTCGGTGACGTCCCGGGCCTCGGTCCACTCCTTGCCCCAGACCTCGGCGAAGTCCTGGCCGTCCCAGGGGGTCAGCCCGGCGAAGGCCATACGGCAGCCGGTGGCGCCCAGCAGCGGCCCGCGCAGGGGGCGGGGTACGTCGTCCAGGGTGCGCAGGGTCAGCGCCACGCCCGCGTTGGCCGACCGCAGCCGCTGGACGGCCCGTACCGCCTCCGGGGTCACCACGCCCGTCGCGTCGTCCAGGAGCAGGCAGGCGAAGAGCGAACGGTCGTCCCGTACCGTCACGCTCGCCGTGAACTGGGCGAGCACCAGCCGGGCCAGGATGCGGGAGGCGTCCGCGTGGCCGCGCTCGGGCAGGTCGATCCGGACCCGGACCGGGTGGTCGAGGGCCTTGAGGGAGAAGGGGCGGGACTGGCCGGAGGTGTCGAAGAACCCGGCGAAGGCCGGGCGGTCGAGCAGGGCGATGCGGTCGGCCAGGACCGAGCCCACGTCGCCGGGATGACCCATCTGCCGTTCCCGGGCGTCGAGTTCGCGCAGCAGCGACGCGTGTCCGGTGGCCGTCAGCGCCTTGCGGAGCGCGGCCACCGGGCCGGGGGCGCCGTCCAGGAGCTGGCGGAGTTCGGGTACGGAGGGGAAGCGGCCATGGACCGCCTTGAACGGGCCGAGCAGCTGGGCGAGGACGGTGGTGGAGCGGCGGCTGTCGCTGCCGGGGTGCGGGTCGGCGAGGTCGCCGACGAGGGCCTCGGCGATTATGGCGGCGGCCTCGTCGGGGTCGGTGGTGCCGCCGTACAGGTCGAGGTCGTAGACGGACTCGGGGTGCGCGATGCGGACGACGACGTCGTAGGAGTCGGCGGGTCCCAGTCCGGCACCGGCCGCGCCGACGACGACCACGGAGGCGCGGCCGGCGAGTGCGTGCAGGCACAGCGACTCGGCGAGCGGGCGTACCAGCGCGCCGGTCTTGCCGGAGCCGGCCGGGCCGACGGCGAGCAGGGAGGTGCCGAGCAGTTCGGGGCCGAGGGCGAGACCGGCGCCGCGGTAGCGGTAGGCGTTGCGGGGGTCGTCGGCGGTCGTGCCGAGCCGCACCTGGCCGGTGACCAGGTCGTGCCGGGCGTGCCGGGCGGGCAGGTCGCGTTCCCCGGAGGGGTGCAGGCAGGCGGCGGCGCCGTCCTTGACCACGGCGGCGGAGAAGGACGCCATGCTGTGCCGGCCGCTGCGCACGCCCTGCCAGGCGCGGGCGATCCGGGCCTGGTCCACGTCCCCCATGAGCCCGGCCCGCGCCTCGGCGGCCAGCCGGTCGGCGGCATCGTGCGCCCCGGCGGCCCGGAGGTGGGGCCACTGGGCGGGGTCCTGCTCGGGGGCGGGGGGCCGTTCGGCGGCGGGGGCGGCGGCGGCCCGGGTCCAGGCTCGCGGGCCGTAGCGGCGCCAGACCTCGCCCCAGCGGCCGAGGCGGCCGACGACGAGCATGATCGCCAGGGCGATGAGCGTGTAGTAGCCGTACCAGAGGAAGGCGTTGCCGACGCGGTCGTCGCTGTGCCGCCAGGAGTCCGGGGTGAACAGCTCCAGGGGCACCACCCACCAGCCGCCCAGGTAGCCGTTCCACAGCAGCGACCAGAACAGCCAGCCGACCAGGAACGCGATCAGCGCACCGCTCAGCAGCTGCCGGGCCGGGATCCGCTCGGGCTCCTCCTCGGGCCTGGGCGTGTACCGGAACCGCCACACCCCGGGCGCGGCCTCCGGGCGCGGCGCCCGCAGCCAGCTCACGAAGGCCGAGCCGTCGGGCATCGGAGGCGCCCCGGGCGGCAGGTTCGGCGTCCCCGGAGGCAGGCTCGGCCGCGGCGGCACGGCAGCGGCCTCGCCCGGCGTCCTGCCCGCGTCCTGCGGCCCCGCCGGACGCGGCACAGGGTGCGCGTGCGTGCCCCGCGTGTCCCGCGTCCCGTCGCTGTCCATCGCCCTTTCCCCCTGACCAGCTGTTCCGTCCACCGTCAGCGAGTCAATCTAACGCCCTCCGAAGGGGAGTTCACCGCTTACACGGCCGAGGAACCCTCAGCCGGATCCCGGCGTCGTCCGGAGCCCTATGTCCACCACGGACAACGCCGTCTTCCGACAACACCCACATGGAGCATGCCCACCTCTCATAAGCGGCCCTAGCCTGCGAAGAAAGAAGGAGAGCGTCCGGATACGCACCGCCGGAGCCGCCCCGGGGCCGCCGGACACGCACAGCGCCCCGGAACGCACGATTGATCAGGGAGCCCCCATGACCGCACTTCCGCAGGAGCGCCGCGTCGTCACCGCCATCCCCGGCCCCAAGTCGCAGGAGCTGCAGGCCCGCCGTACCGCCGCGGTCGCGCAGGGCGTCGGTTCCGTGCTGCCGGTGTTCACCGCCCGCGCCGGCGGCGGCATCATCGAGGACGTCGACGGCAACCGCCTGATCGACTTCGGTTCCGGTATCGCGGTCACCAGCGTGGGTGCCTCCGCCGAGGCCGTCGTACGCCGGGCCGCCGCCCAGCTGGCCGACTTCACCCACACCTGTTTCATGGTCACCCCGTACGAGGGCTATGTGGCGGTCGCCGAGGCGCTGGCCGAGCTGACGCCCGGAGACCACGCCAAGAAGTCCGCGCTGTTCAACTCCGGCGCCGAGGCCGTCGAGAACGCCGTGAAGATCGCCCGCGCCTACACCAAGCGGCAGGCCGTCGTGGTGTTCGACCACGGCTACCACGGGCGGACCAACCTCACCATGGCGCTGACCGCGAAGAACATGCCGTACAAGCACGGCTTCGGGCCGTTCGCGCCGGAGGTCTACCGGGTGCCCGTGGCGTACGGCTACCGCTGGCTCACCGGCCCCCAGAACGCCGGTGCCGAGGCCTCCGCCCAGGCCATCGACATGATCAACAAGCAGATCGGCGCGGACAACGTGGCCGCGATCATCATCGAGCCGGTGCTCGGCGAGGGCGGCTTCATCGAGCCCGCCAAGGGCTTCCTGCCGGCGATCAGCCAGTACGCCAAGGACAACGGGATCGTGTTCGTCGCCGACGAGATCCAGTCCGGGTTCTGCCGTACGGGTCAGTGGTTCGCGTGCGAGGACGAGGGGATCGTCCCGGACCTGATCACCACCGCCAAGGGCATCGCCGGTGGTCTGCCGCTGGCCGCCGTCACGGGCCGCGCCGAGATCATGGACGCGGCGCACTCCGGTGGCCTCGGCGGCACCTACGGCGGCAACCCGGTCGCCTGTGCCGGTGCGCTCGGTGCCATCGAGACCATGAAGGAGCTGGACCTCAACGCCAAGGCGAAGGCCATCGAGGCGATCATGAAGCCGCGGCTGTCCGCCATGGCCGAGAAGTTCGACGTCATCGGCGACGTGCGGGGCCGCGGCGCGATGATCGCCATCGAGCTGGTCAAGGACCGTACGACCAAGGAGCCGAACCCGGAGGCGACCGCCGCCCTCGCCAAGGCCTGCCACCAGGAGGGCCTGCTGGTCCTTACCTGTGGCACCTACGGCAACGTGCTGCGCTTCCTGCCGCCGCTGGTCATCGGCGAGGACCTGCTGAGCGAGGGCCTCGACATCATCGAGCAGGCCTTCGCCCGGATCTGAGCCACAGGCTTCGCGCAGCCCGCCCACAGGGTGCCGAACCCGTGTGTCACCGCCGCCCCTCCCCTCCCACCTGGCGTGATGTGGGGGGCTGGGGCGGCCACCGTCAGGCCATGTGAAGAAGGTGTGCGAGGTGGATGACGGGACGCGATTCCGCCTGTCGCCACGCCTGCCCCTGCCGTAGGTTCTAAGCAGATGAGAGATACACCCCGCCCACAGGGGACTGTGGGCGACTTCAGGCCGGGGCCTCCCCAGCTTCGACCTGGTCGTGCCCTCGCGCACACAACCGGGGCCTCTGGCTCCGGATCTCCTCACCGATCGGACGGTCGCTCGCCCCAAACCCCCCGGGGCGCGCGGCGTTCCGATCCGGACGGCCGCCCCGGAACCACCCCCCCTGTTCCGGGGCGGCCGACCTCCTTCCTTCGCTTTCCCCTCGCGGGACTCCTGGGGCTCGTGGGCCTTCCGGCCCTTCTCTTCGCGCTGATCACCTGGCAGGTCGTGGCCCATGGCCCCCTGCTCCACCTGGACAGCCGTCTGAGCGGCGCACTCGTCCACCCGGACCGGTTCTCCGAGCTGCTCTCCGACCTCGGGAACGTGCAGGTCGCGGTTCCGGTCCTGGTGATCGTCATCGGATACGTCGTCCGGCGCGGCCGTTCCACCGGTACAGACCGCTGGTGGCTGCCGCCCGCCGCGGCCGCCGCCCTGATGGCCCTGGTCCCGGCGATCATCGTGCCCGTCAAGGAGTGGACCGCCCGTCCGGGGACCCCGGTGGTGCCCCCGGCGGTCGGCTACTTCCCCTCCGGCCACACGGCGACGGCGGCGATCGCGTACGGCTCCGCGGCCCTGCTCCTCCTCCCCTGGCTTCGCTCCCGCGCCGCCCGCCGCACGGTCGTCACCGGCTGCGCGGTCCTGGTCCTCGCCGTCTCCTACGGCCTGGTCCGGCGCGGCTACCACTGGCCGCTGGACGTGGCGGCCAGCTGGTGCCTGTGCACGGTCCTGCTGACGGCACTGCGGCTGCTGCTCAGCCGAAGTACGCGTCGAAGTTCTTCTGGAACTCCCAGTTCGAGAACCGGTCCCAGTTGACCGACCAGGTCATCAGGCCGCGCAGGGCAGGCCAGGTGCCGTGGGTCGCGTACGAGCCGCAGTTCGTCCTCTTCGTCAGGCAGTCCAGGGTCTTGGTGACCTCGGCCGGGGCCACATAGCCGTTGCCCGCGTTGGTCGAGGCCGGCATGCCGATCGCGATCTGGTCCGGGCGCAGCGGCGGGAAGACGTTGTTGGCGTCGCCCGCCACCGGGAACCCGGTGAGCAGCATGTCGGTCATGGCGATGTGGAAGTCGGCGCCGCCCATGGAGTGGTACTGGTTGTCGAGGCCCATGATCGGGCCCGAGTTGTAGTCCTGGACGTGCAGCAGGGTCAGGTCGTCGCGCAGGGCGTAGATGACCGGGAGGTAGGCCCCGCAGCGCGGGTCCTGGCCGCCGAACTTGCCGGTGCCGTAGAACTGGTAGCCCATCTGCACGAAGAAGGTCTCGGGCGCCATGGAGAGCACGAACTTCGACCCGTACCTGGCCTTCAGGGTCTTCAGCGCGGAGATGAGATTGACGACCACCGGGGTCGTCGGGTTCTTGAAGTCCGTGTCGTTCGCGTTCAGGGACAGCGAGTGGCCCTCGAAGTCGACGTCCAGGCCGTCCAGGCCGTAGGTGTCGATGATGTTCGAGACGGAGGAGACGAAGGTGTCCCGGGCGGCGGTCGTGGTGAGCTGGACCTGGCCGTTGGCGCCGCCGATCGATATCAGCACCTTCTTGCCGGCCGCCTGCTTGGCCTTGATCGCCGCCTTGAAGTCGGCGTCGCTCTCGACGTTCGGGCACTCGGTGACCGGGCAGCGGTTGAAGCGGATGTCCCCGGAGGTGGCCGAGGTCGGTTCGCCGAAGGCCAGGTCGATGACGTCCCAGCTGTCGGGGACGTCGGCGAGCCGGGTGTAGCCGGAGCCGTTGGCGAAGGAGGCGTGCAGGTAGCCGACCAGGGCGTGGGTGGGCAGGTCGGTGGAGCCGCCGGAGGAGCCGGCGGTGGTGGTGGCGGTCACCGCGGCCGACTTCGCGGACTCGCCGGCGTCGTTCACCGCGGTGACCTGGAAGCTGTAGGCGGTGGCGGGCGTGAGACCGGTGACCGTGGCAGACGTCCCGGTCGCCGTCTGGACCCTGGTGCCGTTGCGGTAGATCGCGTAGCCGGTGGCACCCGTGACCGCCGTCCAGGACAGACCCACGCTGGAGGAGCTGATCGTGCCGGTCTTCAGGCCGGTGGGCGCGGCGGGCGGCTGGCCCGTGGTGCCGCCCGGGCCGACGAGGGAGATGTCGTCGGCGTAGTAGGCGCCGGTGCCGTACCAGCCGTGGGTGTAGATGGTGACCTTGGTCGTCGAGGCGCCGGTGGTGAAGGTGGTCGTGAGCTTCTGCCAGTCGGGGGCGGACTGGGTCCAGGTGGAGACGTCGGTGGTGCCGGTGCCGCTCGCGCCGAGGTAGACGTAGGAGCCGCGGACGTAACCGGACAGGGTGTACTGCGCACCCGGCTGTACGGTCACCGTCTGCGCGCACTGGGCGTTGTCGCTGCCGGCCGGGGTCGCCTGGAGCGCGGAGCCGCCGCTGTGCACGGGTGAGCCGACCGTCGTACCGGCCGTACAACTCCAGTTGTCGAGACCGGACTCGAAGCCGCCGTTCCTGGCGAGGTCCGCGTCGGCCGCACGGGCGGCCGACGAGAGCGCGGTGATACCGGACACGGCCAGCAGACCGGCCGTGAGCATGGTGAGAACAGGTCTCGCGCGTACCACAAGTGCCTCCGGTGATGGGGGAATTGGAGGTGGGATGCGCACTCAATTTGGTCCAGACCAATTTACCTGTCAAGAGCTACGGCAACGAACCGCCCGCAGACCTGCCACCCGCCAAGGGGCGCGGGGAACTGCGCGAACAACCCCCACACACCCGCACCCGACCGACAACCTCACGCGAACGGCGCCTGGTCATCGGCCAAACCGGCGGCAGCCTCGTGCATGGCCAACTCCAGCAGCGCCGGATCCGTCAGCGTCCCCGACCCGTCCGGCACCACCAGCCACCGCACCCCCTGGGTCGACCGGCCGGGATACGGCACGACGATCCAGGTGCCGGCGCCCGCCGTGCGGATCCCGGTGCCGAGCCACCGGGCGGCCGTTCCGGGCGGCACGAAGAAGCCCACCCGGTTGTCCCCGAAGTCGACCAGGACAGGCCCCGGTTGATCGAGGACGCGGGTGAGCACGTCGAGGGTGGGGTAGCCGAGCTCGCCCGGCAGGATCAGTACGTCCCAGGCCCGGCCGGCGGGCAGCAGCGCGACCCCCAGAGGGCTGCGCTCCCACTCCCAGCGGCACGCCTCGGGGTCAGGTGCGACGGATGCCAGCCACTCGACCGCCGTCTTCGCCCCAGTCATCAGAAGACCTCCCAGTCCCGCCTCGTCGACGCGGTGTCGCGTCACGAGGAGAGAGGGAGGTCTTCCTGGGGCATTACGCGGGTTTTTCCACCCCGTTGGGGTGACCCGGATCACATGCCGGGGTCAGCTGTCGAAGCCCAGCCCCACCCGGTCCATCGCCCTGAGCCACAGGTTGCGGCGGCCCCCACGGGCGTCGGCGCGGGCCAGCGACCACTTGGTGAGGGCGATGCCGGTCCAGGCGAACGGCTCCGGCGGGAACGGCAGCGGCTTCTTGCGGACCATCTCCAGACGGGTGCGCTCGGTCTCCTCGCCGGCCAGCAGGTCCAGCATCACGTCGGCGCCGAACCGGGTCGCGCCGACGCCGAGGCCGGTGTACCCGGCCGCGTACGCCACCCGGCCCTGATGGGCGGTGCCGAAGAACGCCGAGAAGCGGGAGCAGGTGTCGATCGCGCCGCCCCACGCGTGCGTGAAGCGGACGCCCTCCAGCTGCGGGAAGCAGGTGAAGAAGTGCCCGGCGAGCTTGGCGTAGGTCTCCGGGCGGTCGTCGTACTCGGCGCGGACCCGGCCGCCGTAGTGGTGGATGGCGTCGTAGCCGCCCCAGAGGATCCGGTTGTCGGCCGAGAGGCGGAAGTAGTGGAACTGGTTGGCCGAGTCGCCGAGGCCCTGCCGGTTCTTCCAGCCGATCGCGCCGAGCTGCTCGGCGGTGAGCGGCTCGGTCATCAGGGCGTAGTCGTAGACCGGGACCGTGTAGGCGCGGACCCGCTTGACCAGGTTCGGGAAGATGTTGGTGCCGAGCGCGACCCGCCGGGCCCGGACCGAGCCGTACGGGGTGCGTACGGCCATGCCGGCGCCGTACGCCTTCAGTTCGAGGGCGGGAGTGTGCTCGTACACCCGGACCCCGAGGGCCAGGCAGGCCTGCTTGAGGCCCCAGGCGAGCTTGGCCGGGTTGACCATGGCCACGCCCCTGCGGTCCCACAGGCCGGCCTCGAAGGTGGGTGAGTTCACCTGCTCGCGCAGCGCCTCGGCGTCGAGGAACTCGATGCCGTCCGCGAGGCCCTTGCCCTCCAGCTCCCGGTGCCAGTCGCGCAGTTCCCAGGCCTGGTAGGGCTCGGTGGCCACGTCGATCTCGCCGGTGCGCTCGAACTCGCAGTCGATGCCGTGCCGGGCGACCGCGGTCTCGATCTCGTCGAGGTTGCGCCGGCCCAGCTCCTCCAGGCGATGGATCTCACCGGGCCAGCGGCCGATCCCGTTGGGC
Source organism: Streptomyces sp. NPDC007157 (assembly GCF_040634235.1). Lineage (NCBI taxonomy): Bacteria > Bacillati > Actinomycetota > Actinomycetes > Kitasatosporales > Streptomycetaceae > Streptomyces > Streptomyces sp. NPDC007157. The sequence goes on along the minus strand of NZ_JBEYFE010000009.1, from coordinate 300,066 downwards.
AGCCCGTGGGTGAGGGAGGCGGCGCAGAAGCCACCGTTGCGGCCGGAGGCGGCCCAGCCCACCTCGCGGCCTTCCAGCAGGACCACCTCGCGCCCGGGGTCGCGCTCCTTGGCGTTGAGCGCGGTCCACAGTCCGCTGTACCCGCCGCCGACGACCAGCAGGTCGCAGGTGTCGGCGCCGGTGAGCGCGGGCTCGGGGTGGGGCTTGCCGGGGTCTTCGAGCCAGTACGGGACCGGCTGTGCTTCGGAGAGAGACCTGGTCCAATCTGCCTGACGGCTCATGGCGCTTGGGGCCATGATTTTCAACTCCCTACAGAGTTTTTATGGTGCTTCATGCCTTTTGCCTGGTGCGGCGGTTGGTGATGAGCATCGATACCAGCACGAGCAGTACCGCGACCAGGAACATGGCCGTACCGATGACGTTGATCTGGACGGGCGTGCCGCGCTGTGCCGAACCCCAGACGAACATGGGGAAGGTGACGGTGGAGCCCGCGTTGAAATTGGTGATGATGAAATCGTCGAAGGAGAGCGCGAAGGACAGCAGCGCACCCGCCGCGATTCCGGGGGCCGCGATGGGGAGGGTGACCCTGACGAACGTCTGCACCGGTCCGGCGTAGAGGTCCCGGGCCGCCTCCTCCAGGCGCGGATCCATCGACATCACGCGCGCCTTGACCGCGGTGACGACGAAGCTGAGGCAGAACATGATGTGGGCGATCAGGATCGTGTAGAAGCCGAGCTGGGCGCCCATGTTGAGGAACAGGGTGAGCAGCGAGGCCGCCATGACGACCTCGGGCATCGCCATCGGCAGGAAGATCAGCGAGTTCACGGCGCCACGGGCGCGGAACCGGTAGCGGACCAGGGCGAAGGCGATCATCGTGCCGAGAAGCGTGGCGCCGATGGTCGCCCAGACGGCGATCTGGAGGCTGATGGAGAGCGAGCCGCACATGTCGGCGACTCCGCACGGCTGCTTCCAGGCGTCGAGTGAGAACTGCTGCCACTCGTAGTTGAAGCGCCCCTTCGGTTTGTTGAAGGAGAACACCGTGACGATGACGTTCGGAAGCAGCAGATATCCGAGGGTGAGCAGTCCCGCGATGACGACGAGACGCTTCTTGAACCAGTTGACGAAGGGCATTTAGACCAGATCCTCCGTCCCGGACCGGCGAATGTAGATCGTGACCATGAACAGGATCGCGGCCATGAGGATGAAGGAGAGCGCGGCCGCCGTCGGATAGTCGAGAATCCTCAGGAACTGCGTCTGGATCACGTTTCCGATCATGCGGGTGTCGGTCGAGCCGAGGAGTTCGGCGTTGACGTAGTCACCGGCCGCCGGGATGAAGGTCAGCAGCGTGCCGGAGACCACGCCCGGCATCGACAGCGGGAAGGTGACCTTGCGGAACGTCGTCCAGGGCTTGGCGTACAGGTCGCCGGCCGCCTCGTGCAGCCGACCGTCGATGCGCTCCAGCGAGGTGTAGAGCGGAAGGATCATGAACGGCAGGAAGTTGTACGTCAGACCGCAGACGACGGCGAGTGGTGTGGCCAGGACGCGGTCGCCGGCCGTCCAGCCGAGGAAGTCGGTGAGGTCCAGGATGTGCAGCGAGTTCAGTACGTGCACGACCGGGCCGTTGTCGGCGAGGATCGTCTTCCAGGCCAGGGTGCGGATCAGGAAGCTGGTGAAGAACGGCGCGATCACCAGGATCATGATCAGGTTCCGCCAGCGGCCCGCCCGGAAGGCGATCAGGTACGCCAGCGGGTAGCCGAGCAGCAGGCAGAGCACGGTCGCCGCGGCCGCGTAGAAGACGGACCGCAGGAACTGCGGCCAGTACTCGCTCAGCGCGTTCCAGTAGGTCGCGAAGTGCCAGGTGACCTTGTAGCCCTCTTCCAGGGAACCCGTCTGGATGGACGTGGACGCCTGGTAGATCATCGGCAGCGCGAAGAAGACGACCAGCCAGAGCAGGCCGGGCAGCAGCAGCCAGTACGGCGTGAACCGGCCCCGCCTGCGCGGGGGCTTCTTCGTGGGTTCGGCGGGCGCCAGGGGCGGCGGCGCCTCGGAGAGCGTGGCCATCAGGCGGCTTCCTCCTCGGTGCCGGCGTCGATGTCCTGGTCGGCGTCGAGACCGAAGGTGTGGGCCGGACTCCAGTGCAGGACGACGTCGGCGCCCGGGACGAGCCGGCCGTCGCGGTCGACGTTCTGCACGTACACCGCGAACTCGGGGCAGACCGCGCTGTCGATCACGTACTGCGTGGAGACACCGATGAAGCTGGCGTCGGCGATCTTGCCGGTGATCCGGTTGCGCCCCTCGGGGATCGAGCCGGCGTCGTCGGCGTGCGTGAGGGAGATCTTCTCGGGCCGGATGCCGACGAGCACCTTGCCGCCCGTCCGGGTCGGCGCCGAACATCGCGCCTCGGGCAGCACCAGCTTGCCGCCGCCGGCCTTGAGGATGATGTCGTCCCCGCTCTTCGTGTCGACCTCGGCCTCGATGAGGTTCGACGTCCCGAGGAAGTTGGCGACGAAGGTCGTGTTGGGGTTCTCGTACAGATCGCTGGGCGAGCCGAGCTGCTCCACCCGTCCCGCGTTCATCACCGCGACCGTGTCGGCCATGGTCATGGCCTCCTCCTGGTCGTGCGTGACATGGACGAAGGTGATGCCGACCTCGGTCTGGATCCGCTTGAGCTCCAGCTGCATCTGACGGCGCAGCTTGAGGTCGAGGGCGCCGAGCGGCTCGTCGAGGAGCAGCACCTTGGGGTGGTTGATGAGCGCCCGGGCCACCGCGACCCGCTGCTGCTGGCCGCCGGAGAGCTGGTGCGGCTTCTTGCGTGCCTGCTCGCCGAGCTGCACCAGGTCCAGCATGTCCTCGACCTGCTTCTTCACGCTCTTGATGCCGCGCCGGCGCAGTCCGAAGGCGACGTTCTCGAAGATGTCGAGGTGCGGGAAGAGGGCGTAGGACTGGAAGACCGTGTTCACCGGCCGCTTGTACGGCGGCAGACGGGTCACGTCCTGGTCGCCGAGGTGCACGGTGCCGCTGGTCGGCTCCTCCAGGCCCGCGATCATGCGCAGGGTGGTGGTCTTGCCGCAGCCCGAGGCACCGAGGAGGGCGAAGAAGGAGCCCTGCGGCACGGTCAGGTCCATCGGCCGTACGGCGGTGAAGCCGTTGTCGTAGGTCTTGCCGATGCCGGTGAGGCGGACGTCGCCGCTGCTGTCTGTCGTCATGGTGTCGTCACGCCCCTGTGAGCTTCGCGAACTTCTGCTGGTAGGCCGTCTCTTCCTTCGAGCTCAGGGAGCGGAAGGCACGGGACTTGGCCTGCATGGCCTTGTCGGGAACGATCAGCGGGTTGCTGGCCGCCGACTTGTCGATCTTGGCAAGGTACGGCTGTACGTCCGCGACCGGACTGACGTAGTTGATGTAGGCGGCGAGTTCCGCGGCCTGCTGGGGCTCGTAGTAGTAGTCGATGAGCCGCTCGGCGTTCGTCTTGTGGCGCGCCTTGTTGGGGATCAGCATGTTGTCGGTCGACGTCATGTAGCCGCTGGCCGGGATGACGTAGTCGACGTCCGGGTTGTCGGCCTGGAGCTGCACGATGTCGCCGCCCCAGGCGACGCAGGCGGCCAGGTCGCCCTTGCTGAGGTCCGAGGTGTAGTCGTTGCCGGTGAAGCGGCGGATCTGCCCCTTGTCGACGGCCTTCTGGAGCCGGGCGATCACCGAGTCGTAGTCGTCGCCGGTGAACGTCGCCGGATCGATGCCCATGTCGAGCATGGTCATGCCCACGGTGTCCCGCATCTCGGTCAGCAGGCCGACCCGGCCCTTGAGCGCGGGGTTGTCGAGCAGGTCGGAGACCGACTTCACCTCGACGCCGTTGAGTGCCTTCTTGTTGAAGGCGACGACGGTCGAGATGCCCTGCCAGGGGTACGAGTAGGCCCGGCCGGGGTCCCAGTCGGGGCTGCGGAACTGGTCCGACAGGTTGGCGAAGGCGTGCGGCAGGTTGGACGCGTCCAGCTTCTGGACGTAGCCGAGCCTGATCATGCGGGCGGCCAGCCAGTCGGTGAGGACGATCAGGTCCCGGCCGGTGTCCTGGCCGGCGGCGAGCTGCGGCTGGATCTTGCCGAAGAACTCGTCGTTGTCGTTGATGTCCTCGGTGTACTTCACCGTGATGCCGGTCCGCTTGCGGAACGCGTCCAGGGTCGGATGGCGCTTCTCGCTGTCGTCCACGTCGATGTACTCGGGCCAGTTGGAGAAGTTGACGACCTTCTCCTTCGCCGAGTGGTCGTCGGCGGAGACGCCGCCCTGGGACTTGCCGGCCGCGGGGATACCGCAGGCGCTCAGTGCCCCGACGCCGCCCACCGCTAGCGCACCGCCCAGGAACGACCGGCGGGCCAGGGCGGCCCTGCCGGTGCGGAGGCTGCGCCGGATGGCGGCCACTTCGACCGGCGAAGGGCGGTCGGGCTCGTACTGCCTCATGCGCTTGATGCCCTTTCGGGAAGAGGGCCGTGATGAGCGGCCGCAGGTATGACTATCGGTCCCCGAAGATCGTGCGGTGCCAGTCCTTCCGAGCAACCGCCGTATTGTCGAACATTACGTGCTTGACCTGGGTGTACTCCTCGAACGAGTACACCGACATGTCCTTGCCGAAGCCGGACGCCTTGTAGCCGCCGTGCGGCATCTCGCTGATGATCGGAATGTGGTCGTTGACCCAGACACACCCCGCCTTGATCTCGCGGGTTGCGCGGTTCGCCCGGTAGACGCTGCTGCTCCACGCGGAGGCGGCCAGACCGTACGGGGTGTCGTTGGCCAGCCGGATGCCCTCATCATCACTGTCGAACGGCAGAACGACCAGCACCGGACCGAAGATCTCGGCCTGGACGATCTCACTGTCCTGCGGCGCGTCGGCGATCAGCGTGGGCCGGTAGTACGCGCCGCTCTTCAGCTCGTCCTGCGGCGGCTCGCCGCCGGTCACCACGCGCGCGTAGCCCCGCGCCCGCTCGACGAACCCGGCGACCCGGTCCCGCTGGGCGTGCGAGATCAGCGGCCCCAGGTCGGTACCGGGGGCGAACGGGTCGCCCAGCCGTACGGTCTCCATCAGGGCGGCCGTCCGCTCGACGAAGGCCTCGTAGAGCGGCCGCTGCACATACGCGCGGGTGGCGGCGGTGCAGTCCTGCCCGGTGTTGATGAGCGCCCCCGCGACGGCCCCGTTGACGGCCGCCTCCAGGTCGGCGTCGTCGAAGACGACGAACGGCGCCTTGCCGCCGAGTTCCAGATGCAGCCGCTTCACGGTCGCCGTGGCGACCTCCGCCACCCGCTTTCCGACACCGGTGGAGCCGGTGAAGGAGGTCATGGCGACATCGGGGTGCCCGACGAGATGCTCACCGGCCACCTTCCCGGTCCCGGTGACGATGTTGATCACACCGTCGGGGATGCCGGCGAGGGTGGCCGCCTCGGCGAAGAGCAACGAGGTCAGCGGGGTCAGCTCGGCCGGCTTGAGCACGATGGTGTTGCCGGCCGCGATCGCCGGGAGGATCTTCCAGGCGGCCATCTGGAGCGGGTAGTTCCAGGGCGCGATCGACCCGACGACACCGATGGGCTCGCGGCGGACGTACGACGTGTGGTCGCCGGAGTACTCACCGGCCGCCTGCCCCTGCAGATGCCGGGCGGCCCCCGCGAAGAACGCGGTGTTGTCGATGGTCCCCGGTACGTCGAACTCACGCGTCAGCTTGAGCGGCTTGCCGCACTGGAGGGACTCGGCGCGGGCGAATTCCTCCGCGCGGTCGGCGAGCACGGCGGCGAACCGGTGCAGCGCGTCCGACCGCTCGCCGGGGGTCGCCCCCGCCCACCCGTCGAAGGCGTCCCGCGCGGCGGCCACGGCCCGGTCGACGTCGTCCGTCCCCGCCAGCTCGTAGGTGTACACCTCCGCGCCGGTGGCCGGGTCCACGACGGCGTGCGTACGGCCTGACGTGCCCTTGCTGAACCGTCCCGCGATGTACTGTGCGCCGCCCGCGAGCCGCTCCTGCGCGGGGAAGGTCTCCGGGGTGGCGGTGCCCGGGTTGTCCATGTCGCTTCTCCTCCGCCGTCGTCCCGTCCCGAGGGGTGGGTGGCGTAGCTCCAGCTGGATTTGACTGCCGATCCTGACAGAGCAAGGGGAGTCCAACAAGTGATTCCGTTGTTGCCTTTTGGTTACGCGACGGAATCTGTCGACCAGGTGTCGAGTCGGGACGGAAAAGGCAGGACGGAGTGTCAGTGGTGCCTGCCAGACTGGCGTGCATGGCGAAGATCGATTCCGCGGAAGCCCTGATCAGGGCCGTCCGGGCGGGGGCCGGGATCAAGTACCTGCACTTCTGGGGACACCGGCCGAGGCCCGACGGAGAGCTCTCGGCGAGCTGCCTGAGCCAGTGGTGGCCGTCACGCTTCGTGGTCGACGATGTCGAGTACGCGACCGCCGAGCACTGGATGATGGCAGGAAAGGCCCGCCTGTTCGGGGACGCGGAGGCGGAGCGCCGGGTCGTGGCGGCCGGGCATCCCGCCGCGGCGAAGAAGGCGGGCCGGCTGGTCCGGAACTTCGACGAGGCGACATGGGAGCGGGAGCGCTTCGAGATAGTGGCGCGCGGCAGCGTGCACAAGTTCACGGCCGACCCGCGGCTGCGCGAGTACCTGCTCGCCACCGGCGACCGGGTACTGGTGGAGGCGAGCCCGGTGGACCGGGTATGGGGCATCGGCCTGGCCGCGACGGACGAGAGAGCGGCGGATCCGTCCCGCTGGCGAGGGCTGAACCTGCTGGGGTTCGCACTGATGGAGGCGCGGGAGCGGTTGCGGGCGGCGGGGGTGTAGGCCTACGGGTGGGGCGCCTTTGGCCGACGAGCGCTGATCCCGCTGATCCCACCTGAAGGGGCGCGGGGCTGTATCCGATCTGCGGCTCCGCCGCGTGGGCGCGACCAGCCCCCGTCCACCCACGCCCGACCACCGGCCGCCCCCGCCTACCGCGTGCTCGCCACCACGACCACCGCGATGAACCCCACGACGAGCACAAGCCCCACCGACCCGCAGATGATCCCGGCCAGTGCCTGCCCCCCGTTCGTGGCCTCCCCGCGCCCGACCCGGGCCCGCCCGATCGAACCGAAGACGATGGCCAGCACGCCCATCACCAGGGCGATCGGCCACGCACAGAACCCGACCACACTGATGATCCCGGTGACGAGCGAGGCCGTGCCCAGCCCGTTGTTGGGCATCGGCTGCATACCGGGCCAGCCGCCGTATCCCCCGGGCCCGCCGGGGTACGGCGGGAACGGCTGCCCGGGGTAGCCGTACCCCGGCCCGGGAGCCGGTGCGGCCGGGTAGCCGTAAGGAACCTGACCGGGCCCGTCCGGAGCCATCGGTGGCGGAGGCACCGCCGCACTCTGCGGATACGGCGGCGGGGCGTAGGGACTCGGTGCCGCGTACGCGCCCGGCGCGCCCGGCGCCGCGAACGGGTTGGCCGGCGCGGCCGGCGCCGCGGCCGACGGCGCCGCATAGGGGTTCGCCCAGCCCTGCGGCGGCACCCCGTCCTCCGCCCCCGGCATCGCCGCGACCGTCCGCTGGTCATGGATCGGGGGCGGCGGGACCTGATCATGGATCGAGGGCGGCATCGACGCCTCTGCCCCGGCCCCCGCCCCTTCCCCCGCGTCGGCCGTCTTGTCCAGCCGTATCTTCGGAGCTTCCGGCGCCTCGTCAGCCATCTCGCGATGTCCCCTCTCCCGCACGCGTGCCGCCGTCATGCTAAGGCCCGTCCACCTCGAACGCCGGTCCGGCCTACGATGGCCCCGAATCACCGATCAGCCGATCACCGCGCAAGGGGCCGGCTCACGGCCGTACCACCGCCGAAGACCGCCCCGCGCCGTTCCGGGGAGGAACCCTTGACCGACCGCCACGCCGAACCCGCCCTCCGCGACGTGCACGCCTTCATCGCCGGGCTGCCCAAGGCCGAACTGCACGTCCACCACGTCGGCTCCGCCTCCCCCCGGATCGTGTCGGAACTGGCCGCCCGGCACCCCGACTCCAAGGTGCCCACCGACCCCGAGGCCCTGGCCGACTACTTCACGTTCACGGACTTCGCCCACTTCATCGAGGTCTATCTGTCGGTCGTCGACCTCATCCGCACGCCCGAGGACGTCCGGCTGCTCACCTACGAGGTGGCCCGCGAGCTGGCCCGCCAGCAGGTGCGCTACGCCGAGCTGACCATCACCCCCTTCTCCTCCACCCGGCGCGGGATCGACGCACGGGCCTTCATGGACGCGATCGAGGACGCGCGGAAGGCGGCGGAAACCGAGTTCGGGACCGTGCTGCGGTGGTGCTTCGACATCCCCGGCGAGGCGGGCCTGGAGGCCGCCGAGGAGACGGTCCGGCTCGCGACCGACGACCGGCTCCGTCCGGAGGGCCTGGTCTCCTTCGGTCTCGGCGGCCCCGAGATCGGCGTACCCCGGCCGCAGTTCAAGCCGTACTTCGACCGGGCCGTCGCGGCCGGCCTGCACTCCGTCCCGCACGCCGGTGAGACGACGGGGCCCCAGACGGTCTGGGACGCCCTGGTCGACCTGCGTGCCGAGCGCATCGGCCACGGCACCAGCTCCGCGCAGGACCCGAAGCTCCTCGCCCACCTCGCCGAGCGGCGCATCGCCCTGGAGGTGTGCCCGACCTCCAACATCGCCACCCGCGCGGTCCGCACCCTGGACGAGCACCCGATCAAGGAGTTCGTGGACGCGGGCGTGCTGGTCACGGTCAACTCCGACGACCCGCCGATGTTCGGCACCGACCTGAACAACGAATACGCGGTCGCCGCCCGTCTGCTCGGCCTCGACGAGCGCGGCGTGGCCGACCTCGCCAAGAACGCGGTGGAGGCGTCCTTCCTGGACCGGACGGGCAAGGCGTCGCTCTCGGCCGAGATCGACGCGTACACGAAGGCATGGCTCGCCCCCTGAAAAACCCCTGCGGGGCCCTGAGAGCATGGACCCATGCAGACCGTGACCGCCGTGGCCCACCGCGGCGACCCCTACCGCTTCCGCGAGAACACGTCGGCCTCCCTGCGTTCCGCGCTCCAACAGGGCGCGGACGCGGTGGAGATCGACGTACGGCTGACGCGTGACGGCGTCCCCGTCCTCCTGCACGACGAGACCCTGAAGCGGCTCTGGGAGGTCGACCGCCCGCTGAGCGCGCTCTCCGCCGACGAGGTGCGCGGCCTCACCGAGGACGGGGTACCGACGCTCGCCGAGGCGCTGGCGGCGGCGCAGGACAGCCGGGTGATGATCGACCTGCCCGGCGCTCCGAGCGAGCGGGCGGTGGCCAGGATCGTGGCCGTGGCCCGGGAGTGCGGTGCGACGGACCGTGTCTACTACACGGGGGACGCGGCGGCGATGCTGGCGGTACGCGCGGCGGACGCGGCGGCGGAGATCGCCCTGACCCGCAAGACGCTGGCGCCCGTGCGCCCGGCGCTCCTGGACGTGATCCGCCCGCGCTACCTCAACTACCGCTTCACCCTGCTCGACCACGCCCTGACCGAACACGTCCACCGCAGCGGCTACCTGGTCTCCTGCTGGACCCCGGACACCCGCCGCGCGATGCGCCGCCTGCTGGACATGGGCGTCGACTCGATCACCACGAACCGGGTGGACGTGCTCGACCCGCTCCGGCGCTACACCACCGACCGCTGAGCGACCGTCGCCGGATCGCTCGGCGTCCCCCGTGTCAGGTACTGCGGAACCGGCGCCGAGTCCTTCCCGTCGTCCCGGACCAGCCCGTACCGGATGAGCCCGTCCGGCGGGCCGTCCTGCACGTCCTTCTCCACCGCGTCCCAGGTCGAGGGGAAGACGCTCACCCCGTAGTCCGCCCCACGCTCGTTCACCGTGAACGTCACGCTGCCGTCGACGTAGAAGTACTCGTTCTGCCACATCTGCTGGGTGCCGGCCGGCAGCACCGCATAGCCGGTGGCCGAGCTGCCCATGCCGGTGGCGGAGGCGTCCGTGCCGCTGACGCGGTCGTCCATCCGGCGGCCGCCGCCCGACGCCACGTGGAACAGCTTGCCCTTCAGGCCGGTCCAGCTCGGCATGACGAGGCTGCCGGCCCGGTACTGCGGGGAGATCTGCCAGCGGACGAGGACATAGCCCCGCCCGGTGAGCGTCACGTCGTCCCCGCGGTGGTTCAGCACGGCGTGCGCCCCGCCCGTGCTGGTGATCCCCGTCTCCGGCCGGTGCGGCAGCGTGCCGGGCCTGGTGTCCGGGTCCGGCACCCTGTCGACCGCGTCGACGACCGAGCCGTACCGGGCGGCGCTCGCCGACGGGGAAGGTGACGGCGCGGCGGAGAGCGAGGCCGACGGGGACGGCGCGGGAGTGGTCGCCGGGGTCGGCGCCGGCGCGCCGGTGCCCGCCGCCGTGGGGGCGGTGGCCGTACGCGGTGCCGGACGATCCGGTGTCTGTACGACGACGTACGCGCCGCCCGCCACGATCGTCGCCCCCGCCGTGACCGCCACCGCGGGTTTGGCCAGCGCGCCCAGCACCTTCGCCGACCAGCCGGCGGAGGTCGCCGCGGCCGCCGTCTTGCCGCCGAGCGCCAGCGACAGGGTGAAGCCGACCGGGACCGGCACCAGCGCGATGCCGGCCAGCAGCCGTTCCGCCGGTACGACGGAGTCGCGGGTGTCGCCGCAGTAGCCGCAGCCCCGGACGTGCCGGGCCAGCCGCTTGCGCCAGACGGAGTCGGGGTGCCCGTCCCAGCGGGCGGTCAGCTCGCGCAGCTCGGGGCAGGCACCGCCCAGCGCGCGCACGATGCCCCGCGAGGTCTCCAGCCGTTCCTTCATCCGCTGCACGCGGACGGCGGCGTGCTGCCGGCTGATGCCGACGGCCGCCGCCAGCTCACGCCGGGTGAGTTCGCCCGAGACCTCCAGCCACCACAGGGACACCAGCTGCCGGTCCTCGGCGTCCAGCCAGCGCACCGCCTCCGCGACCTCCCGCCGCTGGCCCGCCAACTGGAGGCGCAGCACGGTGAGTTCGGCGAAGTCCGCGGTGCCGTCCGGGACACCCTCGTCCAGTTTCGGCTCCTGCCTGCGGCGCGCCCGGTCCCGTATCTGCCGCATGGCGATGGCCACCAGCCAGGACCGGAAGCTGTCGGGGTCGCGGAGGGTGCCGAGGTGGTCGACGGCGCGCAGCATGGTCTCCTGGACGACGTCGTCGACGTCGGCATGGCCGTTGAGGGCGCGGCCGACCACGTTGTAGACCAAGGGCAGCCAGCCCTCGACCAGTTCGTCCAGCGCTCGCCGGTCGCCCGCCTGCGCGGCCGCGATGGTGGTGCGCCACTGCCGCGACACGTGCACGTCCGTCCTCATGACCGCACCTTCTCAGCCGGGGCGGCGAGCTTGGCAATGTCGGGGATCACAGTGCGGAGACGGAGTACGGGACTCCCCGATAACACTTTTTCCACCCCCGGCCTCCGACGTGCAGGACCTGACGGGCGGCGGCGCAAGCAGAGCCCGTGCGCGAAACGAGTGAGCAGGCCCACTCTCCCGGGGCCGCCGATCCAGGCGTAGCATGTGAACGAAACAGTTTCGTTCACGGAACGGACCTCGCATGGAGAAGACAGGCATGGTCTCCGTACTCGTCGTCAACGACCAATCCCTCCAGCGCCTCGCCCTGCGCTTGCTCCTCACCGCCGAGCCGGGCCTGACGGTCGCCGGGGAGGCGACGGACGGGGACGGGGCGATCCGTGCGAGCGCCGCGCTCCGCCCCGACGTGGTCCTCATGGACAGCCGGCTGTCCGGGGCGGCCGGCACCGAGACCATCCGGCGCCTCACCCGCCCCGCCCTCCGGACGACCCGCACCCCCGGATTCCCCGCCGCCGCCGAGGACGCCTACGCCCCACGGGTTCTGGTGCTGACCGCCGCCGAGCAGGAGGCGGAGGCCTGGGCCGCCCTGCGGGCGGGCGCCGGCGGCTTCCTGCTCGACGACGCCGACCCGGCCGAACTGACCGCCGCCATCAGGGTGGTGGCCGCCGGGGACGCCGTCATCACGCCCGGTCTGACCCGCGCGCTCATCGACGCCGTCCGCGAGCAGCACACCGTCCGCCCCCTCCCCCGCACCACGGGGCTCGGCGCCCTCACCGAGCGCGAGCGCGATGTCCTGGTCGCCGTGGCCTCCGGCTGGTCCAACGCCGAGATCGCACAGTGGCTGTCCATCGCCCCGACCACCGTGAAGACGCACGTCAGCCACGTCCTCACGAAGATCGGTGCCCGCGCCCGCGTACAGGCGGTGGCCTTCGCCTACGAGTCGGGGCTGATCCGGCCGGCGGCCTAGAAGCTCTCGCCACCCAGGGCCTTGATGAACGCGAGCGGGTTCCAGTACTCGCGGTACTTGACGATCTTGCCGTCCTTGAACGTCACGAACGTCGCGTAACTCATGTCGTACGGGTTCCCGTTGGCCAGGACCCGGCCGGTGACGCTCCAGTCGGCGATGGCCGTGTCCGGGTCGTCGGTCCCGCGGACGGTCGCCGACGTGATCTGCTGCACGTCGATGAGGTCGGGGTAGCCGCGCAGGTACTCGTAGACGGCGGTCCGGCCCTCCAGCCGGGTGGGGTTGCCCTCGGGGGCGAAGGGGAACTCGACGACGACGTTCTCGTCGCACTGGTCCGCCCACGCCTTCATGTCCTTGGAGAGGAAGATGTCGAGGCTGCGCTGCACCAGGTCGGCGGCGGAGAGGGTCTGGCTCATGATTCGTTTCCCATCGTGATACGGAGTGGGCCGCATGCGGAGCGACTCACGCATTAATGTGGCTAGCCACATAATTACTTGGCTAGCCACATAAGTCAAGCGGTCCGGCGGTTCAGGTGAAGACGCCCCCGCCGTCCACGGTCAGGATCTGGCCGGTCAGCGCCTCGGCGGCGTCGCTCGCCAGGAAGCCGACCGCCGCCGACACGTCCTCGGGCGTCAGCGCACGGGGCAGCGCCTGCCCGGCCCGCGAGGCCTCGAAGGCGGCGTCCGGCTGGTAGGCGGTGGACGCGGTCCGGGTCAGACCCGGCGCCACTCCGGTCACCGAGATCCCGTGCCGCCCGAGCGAGGCCGCGAGCGAGCGGGTGACGGCGACCAGCGCGCCCTTGCTGGTCACGTACGCCAGGAGGTCCGGGCTCGGCGGCTTCCAGAAGGTGTCGGAGAGGATGTGCACGATCCGGCCGAAGCCGCGCTCCCGCATCCCGGGCACGAACGCCTGGGCAAGCAGCACCGCGGACTCGACGTTCACCGCCTGGACCCGGCGCCAGGCATCCAGGTCCACGGTCTCCACGTCCATCAGGTCGGTGGCGGCGGCCGCGTGCACCAGCACGTCGCACCGGCCGTTCTCGGCCAGCACACGGCGCGCCGCCGCCCGTACGTCCCCGGCGTCGGCCAGGTCGCAGACGATGTCGCCGGCGCGGTCCAGGACCCGTACGGTGTGGCCGCGCGCGGCCAGTTCGCGGACGATGGCGCCGCCGATGACCCCGGCCCCGCCCACGACGACGGCGACCCTGGGTGCGGTGGGGTTCTCGGACATCAAGTGCTCCCACTGGTAGGGCCGGTGCGGTAGGCCGACGACTCCCCCACGTCATCCACGTACCGCACCGGCCGTCATATTTGCTTGTGTCAGCAATGAAATGCTGAGGTAAAAGCCCGTCAGGCGTGGATGGCGCTGCCCAGACCGAGGTCCAGCCGCAGGGACTCCACGAGCGAGAAGGCGCTGCTCTCGGTGAAGACGTCGGCGGCCGCGAGCGTCCCGGTGTACTTGGCCGCGACCGGGGCGGCCGCCTGCCTGCAGACCTCGTCGAGCCAGGTCTTCACGACGGCCCAGATGTTGTTCCCGTACTTCGCCGCGTAGACGCCGTAGTCCACGGTCCCGAGCGCCTGCTCGATCGAGGCGGTCAGGTCGTCGATGTACTGCTGGTGCACGGTGACGTCGGCACGCCTGCCGAGCCGCCCCATGTGACCGGCGATGTGGTACTTCCAGGGGTACGACAGTGCCTTGGCCGGAGCCGCGAGGTAACCCTGGATGTCCTCGCTGTAGTTGAGCGCGCCGAACGGGGCCCAGCCCGGGATGGTGATGTCGACCAGCATCAGCGCGTCGTGGTGCGGGAACCGGATGTAGATGTTGTCCGGCGAGTGGTTGCTGCCGTGGTGCGCGAGTTCGACCCGCTCGCCGCCGACGTGCAGGGTGTAGCGGTCGGCGAAGGTGACCTCGGGCGCGGGCTTGTTCGGGTCGTTGTCGCGCCGCAGCAGCCGGCGGTTCTCCTCGTGCCCGATCCGGACCACGTTGCGGCCGAAGAGCCCGGACGCGCCGACGTGGTCGGAGTGGTGGTGGGAGTGGACGATGTGGGTGACCTTGTTGCTGGTGCCGTTGGCGGCGGCTATCTCGTCGACGGCGCGCTGCAGGTTGTGGCCGATGGTCGGCGGCGCGTCGAACAGGACGACACCCTCCCTGGTGGTGAGGAAGGCGGCCTGGTAGTCGCCGTCGGTCACCCAGTAGAGGTTGTCCTTCACGCGGCCGACGTAGTAGCCCTGGCTGTTCACCGCCGGGCCGAGGGATCCCGCGGGCACCGGCGCGTAGTCCGGCAGACCGGCGTCGGCGGATCCGGCGGCCGAGCTGCGGGAGGCGGCCGCCGAGGCCGGCGTCGCGGCACCCCCGGCGACCAGGGCCGCGGCGGCCGGTACGGCGGTGGCCGCGGCGACTCTGGCGAGGAACGAACGGCGATCGGTTCCGGATTCGGAGCTGGCTGACATGTCGATTCCCTTCGGAACGGTCCCAGGAGGGCCAGGGGCGATCCACCCCTGCGACTCCCGCCCGGCGCAACGGGCTCACCGTAGCGCCAATTAGCTTGCGCAGGCAAGTAATTAGGGCCTTGTTCCGCAGCGGCGTCGAACGTGTGAGGCCCCCGGGAGCCGACCGCCAACCGGCTCCCGGCATCCGCTGCGACTAAGGTGTTCGCAGCCCCGGAAGCGGCGGAGCAGCGAGTTTCCGCCCTCTCGCCCCCAGACGAGGAGCGCCATGCCAGCCGCGAAGCCCGATCCGGTGATGCCTCGGCCCAGCCTCGTCGAGCGCGCCCCGGTGAGCTTCGGGCTCTTCGCCCTCTCCCGCGAACTGCACGGTTACGGCGCCGAACTCCTCCTCAGGCTCGGCCTGCACCCCGGCCAGGAACTGATCCTCATGCGGCTCTTCGACCGGGACGGCCAGACCCAGGCCGAGTTGCAGCAGGCGGTCGGGCTCGACCACTCCACGGTCTCGCGATCGATCCGCCGCATGGAGGACGCGGGCCTGGTCGCCCGGGCCCGCGCCGAGCACGACCGCCGGGCCTTCGTGGTCTCACTCACCGAGGGCGGAGAGGCGCTCCGCGAGCCGCTCGCCGACCTCTGGACCACCCTCGACCGGCTCGCCACCGACACCCTGCGCCGACTGGAGGGCGCCGACTTCCTCAGCACGGTCGCGGAGCTGGAGCGCGCCTACGCCACCGCGCGCCGCGGCTGACCGACGGCTTAGGCACCGCGGGACCGCCCCGCGCCGGGCACCGCCATGCCCCGCCGAACGCCGAGGCGACTCGGCATACATGCACCAGGCTCATGGATCGCTCCTTTTTCAGGCATTGGACGCATGCATATCCGGCTGCGAGGCTTCCGGAGAGCGCGTTCCCCCGGCGGCACGAGGCACCCCGAAGCTCCTCGAAGCGACCCGGACGCGCTCAGGAAGCACCCTGGAAGCAACGCGGAAAACGGACAAGGAGCCGATCATGGGGACCCAGTGGAACGCCGACGAGGGGCACATCGAGACGACCGCCCGTGGCCGTGCCGTGCTCTCCCAGCCCCGCCTCAACCGGGGCACGGCCTTCACCCGGGAGGAACGGCAGTCACTGGGCCTGGTGGGCCTGGTCCCGCCCGCCGTCCTGACCCTGGAGCAGCAGGCCGAGCGGGCGTACCAGCAGTACGCGGCCCAGCCCACCGATCTGGCCAAGAACGTCAACCTCAACGCGCTGCACGACCGCAACCAGGTGCTCTTCTACCGGCTGCTCGGCGACCACCTCGACGAGATGCTGCCCATCGTCTACACCCCGACCGTCGGCAGGGCGATCCAGCGCTACAGCAACGAGTACCGGCGCCCGGCCGGCGTGTACCTGTCGGTGGACGCACCGGAGGAGATCGAGGGGGCGCTCACCGCCACCGGCCTGGGCCCGGACGACCTCGACCTGATCGTCGCCACGGACGGCGAGGCGATCCTCGGCATCGGCGACTGGGGCGTGGGCGGCATCGACATCTCGGTGGGCAAGCTCGCCGTCTACACCGCGGCGGCCGGCATCGACCCGAACCGCACCCTGGCGGTCATGCTGGACGTCGGCACCAACCGCCAGGAACTCCTGGAGAGCCCGCTCTACCTGGGCAACCGGCACCCGCGGGTGGACCGGGAGACGTACGACGCCTTCATCGACGCCTACGTCACCACCGCCCGCCGGCTCTTCCCGGACGCCCTGCTGCACTGGGAGGACTTCGGCGCCTCCAACGCCCGCCGGATCCTGGACCGTTACCGCCCCGACGAGTTCACCTTCAACGACGACGTGCAG
This sequence comes from Streptomyces sp. NPDC007157, assembly GCF_040634235.1. NCBI lineage: Bacteria > Bacillati > Actinomycetota > Actinomycetes > Kitasatosporales > Streptomycetaceae > Streptomyces > Streptomyces sp. NPDC007157. The sequence continues at coordinate 283,506 of NZ_JBEYFE010000009.1, read as the reverse complement.
GGCACCGGCGCCGTCAACCTCGCCGCCGTGCTGTCCGGGGTGAAGGCCAGCGGGATCCGGCTGCGCGACCACCGCGCGGTGATCTTCGGCGCGGGCACCGCCGGCATCGGCATCGCCGACCAGCTGCGCGACGCCATGGTCGCCGACGGACTGACCGCCGAGGAGGCCACCGCCCGCATCTTCGGCGTGGACCGCTACGGCCTGCTCACCGAGGACCAGGAGGGGCTGCGCGACTTCCAGGTCCGCTACGCCCGCCCGGCCGCCGAGGTCGCCGACTGGCGCCGGGACGAGAAGGTGGGCGGCATCGCGCTGGCCGAGGTCGTCGAGCGGGTACGGCCGACGGTCCTGATCGGCACCTCCGGCCAGGGCGGCTCCTTCACCGAGGACATCGTCCGCACGATGGCCGCCCACGCCGAGCGTCCGATCGTCCTGCCGATGTCCAACCCGACGGACCTGGCCGAGGCGGTCCCGGCGGACCTGCTGGCCTGGACGGACGGCCGCGCCCTGATCGCCACCGGCAGCCCGTTCCGTCCGGTCGAGCAGGACGGGGTCAGGTACGCGATCGGGCAGGCCAACAACGCGCTGATCTTCCCGGGCCTCGGGCTCGGCGCGATCGTCGCCCGCGCCACCCGGGTCACCGACGGCATGCTGGCCGCCGCCGCGCACGCCGTCGCCGGCCAGACCGACGCCACCGGTCCCGGCGCGCCGATCCTGCCCCTCACCGACCAGCTGCGCGAGACGTCGGTGGCCGTGGCGGTCGCGGTGGCCCGCGCCGCGGCCGCCGACGGGGTGGCCCGCGCGACGGTGGACGACGCCGTCGAGGACCGGGTGCGGGCCGCGATATGGCAGCCGGTGTACCCGCCGATCAAGGCCGTCTGAGCCGCCGCGCCTCCACGCGGTGACCGGGGAGGGTTTCCCGTACCCCCACGGCATGCCCCCACGGCCTGAATTCGGCCCGTCCGATGCGGCACGAGAATAGGACCATGGAACTCCAGGTACTGCGCTCCTTCCAGGCCGTGGCCGAGGGCGTGACCGTCACCGAGGCCGCGGCCGCCGCGCACATCACCCAGCCCGCCCTCTCCCGGGCCCTGAACCGGCTGGAGAGCGAGGTCGGCGCGGAACTCTTCCAGCGGGTCGGACGGGTGCTGCGACTCACCCCGGCCGGGCGGGTGTTCAAGGAGTACGTCGACTCCGTGCTGGACGGTTACGACCGGGGGCGGCAGGCGGTGGCCGAGGTCGTCGACCCCGACACGGGCGTGGTGTCGCTGGCCTTCCTGCACACCCTGGGCACCTGGCTCGTCCCCAGACTGCTCACCGGTTTCCGGCAGCGCTTCGCCGCCGTCCGGTTCGAACTGCACCAGGCGGACGAGAACGGCCTGACCCAGCACCTCCTGGACTCCACCGCGGACCTCATCATCACCGGCAAGGACCCCGGCCATCCGCTGATCACCTTGCGGCGGCTGCTGGTCGAGCCCCTCTGGCTGGCCGTCCCCGCCCGCCACCGGCTCGCGCAGCGCCGGCGGGTGCGGCTGGCCGAGGTGGCCGACGAGCAGTTCATCGTGCTCAAGCCCGGCTACGGACTGCGCAGTGTCACCGAGACCCTCTGCCACCAGGCCGGGTTCAGCCCGCTGGTCGGCTTCGAGGGCGAGGAGGTGGAGACGCTGCGCGGGCTGGTCGCATCCGGGCTCGGCGTCTCCCTGATCCCGGCCGCGCCGGACGCCACCGCGGCCCCGGAGACCAACCCGGACCTCCCCATCCGCTACCTCGCGGTCACCGACGTCCGGGCCGCCCGGGACATCGGCGTCGCCTCTCTGGCCGCCCGCACCCTGCCCCCGGCCACCCGGCGCTTCCTCGACCACGCCCTGAACACGACGGCCGGGACGGGCGGGGTGCCGCGGCGCCCTTGAGCACCGCCGCTTAACACAACACGGTTGCACTAATAACGAAACCGTGTTGTGCTGTCGGTATGAGCACCTACACCTGGTTCATCACCGGCTCGTCCCGCGGCTTCGGCCGCCACCTCGTGATCGCGGCTCTGAAGGCCGGCGACAACGTCGTGGCCACCGCCCGCCGGCCCGAGCAGCTCGACGACCTCGTCGAGAAGTACGGCGACCGCGTGCTGCCCGTCGCCCTCGACGTCACCGACCGGACGGCCGCCGTGACCGGACTCCGGGCGGCCGTCGACCGCTTCGGCCGGGTCGACGTCGTGGTCAACAACGCCGGATACGCCAACCTCGACGCCGTGGAGACCACCCCCGAGGACGACTTCCGCCGTCAGTTCGACACCAACTTCTGGGGCGTCTACCACGTCTCCACCGCCGCGCTCCCGATCCTCAGGGCCCAAGGCGGCGGCACCATCGTGCAGTTCTCCTCCATCGGCGGCCGCGTCGGCGGCACCCCCGGCCTCGGCTCGTACCAGGCCGCCAAGTTCGCCGTCGACGGCTTCACCCGGGTGCTCGCCGCCGAGACCGCGCCCTTCGGCATCCGCTGCCTGGTCGTGGAGCCCGGCGGCTTCGCCACCGACTGGGCCGGCCCCTCCATGCGGATCCCCGAGGTCGCCCCGGAGTACGACCCCACCGTCGGGGAGATGGCCCGCCTGCTCGGCGGTTCCGTCGCCGCCGCCGGCGACCCCGGGCGCGCCGGCGAGATCCTGGTCCGGGTCGTCAAGGCGAAGAACCCGCCCACGCACCTGCTCCTCGGCGTCGGGGCCGTGCAGATGGCGCAGAGCTACTCGCGCGGCCAACTGGAGGAGGCCGCCGCCTGGGAACAGGTGGGCCGATCGGCCGACTTCGGCCAGGACTACCCGATCGAACTCCCCGACCAGGCCCGGCCGACGAGCTAGTCCACGGACAGGCCCGACAGGGACCGCGACTCCCCCGGCCTCCGCTACTCCCGCACCACGGCCCGGAGATCCCGGGCCGCCTCGGCGGCCGACCAGGAGGAGGCGAAGGTGAAGGCGCGCGCGGACGGTCCGTGCGTGCGCAGGTCCGCCAGCCGCTCCAGGGCCTCGCCGACGGTCGGCAGGTGACCGGCGGGGACCCACCAGAGCACCAGGTGCGCCTCGACGTGCCGCTCGAACCACTCGCGCCGCCGCCGCATCACCTCCAGGTGCTCACTGCGGTAGGTGAAGCCCCACAGCGCCTCCTGGGTCTGCCACACCGTCAGATTGACGATGACGTTCTCGCCCGCCGGGCGCAGGGCGGTGGCGTCGGCCTCCCCCTCCGCCACCAGCCGCCACACGAAGCCGGGCGCGCCGTCGGCGGCGGCGTTGACCGAGTCGAGCATCTCGACGAACGGCGCGATGCGCGGGTCGTCGAGGGGATGGCGGAGCGTGGCGACATTGAGCTGGGCAAGGTGAACGGCATACCCGGATGCGGTCATGACCTCATGTCAGCACGCCCCCATCTCTATGTCAATCGTTGTTGTTTTTAGAACTTTCGAGCACGACACAGCACTGTCCCGGCCGGGCGTCCATGCGGGCCCGGACGGGCCCGTCCGTACCGAGCAGCCCCTCCAGCAGCGCGAGGTTCATGCCGCAGACGAGCGGCGGAAAGCGTTCGGCGACGGCGTGGAAGGGACAGTTGCGCATGCGGACGACGGCCGCCTCTTCACCCGCCCCCTCGGCACCCCGGTCGCCGCCGGGACCCCCCACCCCCTCCAGGTGCGGTTCGTAGCCGCGGGCGGCCAGCGTCTCCACGGCCTCTTCGAGGCTGCCGCAGGGCGCCACCGAGCCACGCAGGGCCTCGCCGCGACGGCGGGCGGCCGCACAGAGCCCGGCGTCGAGCCCGGCCTGTTCGGCGGCCTCGGCGAGCAGTTCGGCGGCGGTGCGGTAGTCACGGGCGGGCAGCGACACCGCCCGCTCCTCCCGGGCCCGCGTGTACACCTTCGCGGGACGCCCGGCCCCCGGCCCCGAACGTCCCGTCAGGCGGCGGCTGCCGGTGTCGAGCAGCCCGGCCTCGGCCAGCCGGTCCAGGTGGTGCGCGGCGAGCGTACGCGCCACCCCGGTCGCCTCGGCGGCCTCGTTGCGGCCGACCTCGCGGCCCTGCGCCGCCACGTACTCGTACAGTCGGCGTCGCACCGGATCCTGCAGCGCCGCGATCGCGTCGATGTCGTTCACCCCGCCATTCTAGGAACAACGCAGGTTGGAGATAGAAGCCCGACCAAGGTGCGCGGGCCTCAGCCCGTGGCCGGCGCGGAAGAGACGTCGGGTGGCAGATTGAAGGGGGTGACCACCTGGATCGCCGAGGGGAGGGTCGGGCCGTCGTCCGGCAATGCCTTGTGGGCCCGCATGACCGTCTGGCAGGCGCGGCGCACGTCCTGGCGCAGGTCGTGGTGGAGGACGGCGGAGAGGCGGCGTTCCCGCAGCAGCCGGGTGTTGTCGTGGTCGAGGTCGTGTGCGATGAAGACCGCGCACGACCTGCCCAGATCGTCGAACGCGTCCAGCGTGGCGAGGTTGCCCCCGCCCATGGAGTAGACCGCCACGATGTCCTCGTCGCGCTTGAGCGCGCCGAGAACGAGGTCGTGCTGGGTGGCGTCCAGGCCGTCGCTGTCGGTGACCTCGACCAGGGAACGCTGGGCGCCGGCGAGCCGCATGGCGCTGCGGAAGCCCATGTCGCGCTCCTCCTCGCCCCGGAAGGAACCGCGGCTGATCGTGGTGAGCACGGTGCCCGGCCGGTCGCCGAGCCACTGCTGGAGGAGGTAGGCGGCCGTGGCGCCCGCCGCGCGGTTGTCGATGCCGACGTACGCCAGGCGCGGGCTGTGCGGCAGGTCGGTCACCAGCGTGACGACCGGGATGCCGGCCGCGACCAGCCGCCCGACGGCGGCGGCGATCTCCGGCAGGTCGGGGGCCTTGAGGATCACGCCCTGCGAACCGCGCTTGGCGATCTTGTCGAGGGTGCCGATCAGCTCCGTCGGCGAGCAGGTCTCACGGAAGTGGAAGCGTGAGCGCACGACGGCGGGATGCAGGGAGGGAAGTTCGGCCTCCAGTGCCTCGCGTACGGCGGTGGAGAACCGCTCCGGTGTCTGCATGACGATGTCGATCATGAACGTCCGGCCCGCGATCCGGACCTGGGTCTGCTGACGGTCCAGGTCCTTGATGGCTTCCTGTACCTCACGAATGGTGCTCTCCCGCACATTGCCCCTGCGGTTGAGGACACGGTCCACCGTGGCGGTGCTCAGCCCTGCCTGACGGGCGATTTCCCTGATCGGATAGGGGTGATGCATGGCTGATCCCAAAGAATGATGATGGATTTTTGATTTACCGCTGAGCATTGATTGATGGGTGCGGATTCTCAAGACTGGCAGAAAAGCAGGTACTGCGAAAGGACCGGGATGCCTTCCCCAGCAGCGAAGCGGACATGGCTCACCGAGGCCGACTGCGATCTCGACACGCTCCGCTCACTCGTCGAGCAGAAGACCGACATCGGGGACTACCCGTCGGCCGCGGGCGTGGAGCAGAACGTGTTGCTCTACGACAGCGCCCGGCTCCGTGGCCGCACGGCCACGGACCAGGGGCGTCGCGACGTACAGGAGGAGCTGATCCGGGCGCTGCTCGACGGGCCCGGCATCGTGGTCCTCAAGGGCGCGTTCGCTCAGGCGCGGGTCGTGGACCGGGTGTCGGAGGCCTTCGCCGCGCTCATCGAGGAGGAGCGCCGCGAAGGCACGGCCCGCGGCGACCACTTCGCCCGGGCCGGCGCCAACGACCGGGTCTGGAACGCCCTCGACAAGATCGCCGTACGGGCACCGGAGGTGTTCGCCGACTACTACGCCAACGACCTGCTGGCGCTGGTCGCCGAGGCCTGGCTGGGCCCCGCCTACCAGGTGACCTCCCAGGTCAACGTCGTCAATCCGGGCGGTGCCGCGCAGAGTGTGCACCGCGACTACCACCTCGGCTTCCTCTCCCAGGAGCGCGCCGCCGCCTACCCGGCGCATGTCCACCGCCTCTCCCCCGTCCTCACCCTGCAGGGTGCCGTGGCCCACTGCGACATGCCCGTCGAGTCCGGCCCGACCCTGTACCTGCCGCACTCGCAGAAGTACGAGCCGGGCTACCTCGCCTGGCGACTGCCCCGGTTCGTCGAGTACTTCGACGCCCAGCACGTCCAACTCCCCCTGGACAAGGGCGACGCCGTCTTCTTCAACCCCGCGCTCTTCCACGCCGCCGGGCACAACCGGTCCACCGACATCCGCCGGATGGCCAACCTGCTGCAGATCTCCTCCGCCTTCGGCCGCGCGATGGAGACGGTGGACCGCGCGGCGATGGCCAACGCCCTCTTCCCGGTGCTGCTGCGCCGCAGGGCCGACGGCGCCTCGGAGGACTGGCTGCGCCGCCTGATAGCCGCCACCGCCGAGGGCTACCCCTTCCCCACGAACCTGGACCTCGACCCGCCGGTGGACGGTCTGGCGCCGCCCTCCCAGGCGGATCTCCTCTGGCAGGCCGTGGCCGAGGGCTGGACCCCCGAGCGGCTGCGCGAGGAACTGGACACGGCCGCCGCGCGCCGCCGGAACTGAACCGGACAGCGCACCCGTGGGACTTCTCGAGGCCGAGGTCGTCGGGACACCGTCTTCGGCGGCCGGGACCGGGCCGCCCGCTCGTAGGGAGGTACGCAAGGGATGACGGACGAACCGCTGCGGATCGGTGTGCTGGGCGCGGCCCGGATCGCCGAGTTGTCGATCGTGGGGCCGGCCCGCGCGAGCGGCCACCGGCTGGTGGCGGTGGCCGCCCGCGACCGGGACCGGGCCGAGGCGTTCGCCACCGCGCACGGCGTGGAGCGGGTGGCCGGCTCCTATGCCGACCTGGTCGGCGACCCGGAGGTCGAGGTCGTCTACAACCCGCTGGCCAACGGCCTGCACGGACCGTGGAACCTGGCGGCGCTCCGGGCCGGCAAGCATGTGCTCACCGAGAAGCCCTCCGCGAGCAACGCCCAGGAGGCGGCCGAGGTCCACGAGGCCGTCGCCAAGGCGGGCACCGTGTTCATGGAGGGCTTCCACTACCTGTTCCACCCGGTCACCCGACGCCTGCACGAACTGCTCGACAGCGGGGAGCTGGGCGAACTCCGGCACGTCGAGGCCATGGTCGCCATGCCGGCGCCGCCGGACAGCGACGTTCGGTGGTCGCTGCCGCTGGCCGGCGGTGCGCTGATGGACCTCGGGTGCTACAGCCTGCACGCGCTGCGGATGCTCGCGCCCTGGGCCGGCGGCGCACCCCGGCTGGTCGGTGCGAACGGCGGCGAGAGGGCCCCGGGAGTCGACGAACGGCTCTACGCCGACCTGGAGTTCCCCGGCGGCGCCACCGGCACCGCCCGCTGTCACATGGCATACCACACCTGGCAGATGAGCTGTCGTGTCGTGGGCACGCGCGGCGAGGCCACAGCGATGAACTTCGTCCAACCGCATCTGGACGACCGGGTGGTGGTGCGTGCGGCGGGCGGTGAGCGCACGGAGGAGCTCGGCCGCCGGTCGTCGTACACGTACCAACTGGAGGCGTTCGCCGCACATCTGCGCCACGGCGCACCGCTGGCGCTCGACGCCGACGACGCGCTGACCACCATGCGGTTGATCGACGAGTGCTACCGGGCGGCCGGATTCCCCGCCCGGCCGCGTACGGCGCTTCCGACCACGGCGTGACAGGGATGGATGAAGAGAAAGAGCGGGGGGAGAAGGCGCGGTACCGCCTTCTCCCCCTGTTCCGTGTGCACGGCTACCGGTACAAGGCCGGCCGCTCCGCCAGCTCCACCTGCACGCGCCGCCCTTCCCGCTGGGACAGCACTCCCGCCTCGCACACGGCCGCGGCCGCGTAACCGTCCCAGCTGCTGGGGCCGGTGACCTCCCCGCGACGGGTGGCATCGACCCAGGCCTGGACCTCGCGGTCGTAGGCATCCTGGAAACGCTCGATGTAGTTCGGTGTGATCCGTCCGCCCCAGCGGCCGTCGGCGCTGACCCACGGTCCGTGCTCTTCGCCCATGCGGACGGTGCCGTGTTCGCACACGGCCTCGGCCTGTACCTGGTAGCCGTAGCCGCAGTGCCCGAAGATCTCGACGTCGACGAGCGCGCCCGACTCGGTCTCGAAGAGCACGAACTGGGGGTCGCTCATTCCGGCGGGCGCCTGTGCCGACGGTGCCGGCTTGTGCACGGTGACGGCGGTGATCTCCTGGTCGAGGAGCCAGCGTGTCACGTCCATCTCGTGCACGACCGAGTCGTTGATGAGCATTTCCTCGGTGAACCACGCGGGCATGGCCGGGTTGCGGTGCCGTTGGTGCAGCATCAGCGTCCGGCCCAGCTCACCGTCGTCGAGAAGCCTCTTGAGCTTCAGGTACTCGGTGTCGTACCGGCGCATGAAACCCACCTGGACGCGCCGGTGCCCGAGCCGCTGTTCGGCCTCCAGCACGCGCAGGGCGGAGGCAGCGTCGGGGGTGAGCGGCTTCTCGCACAGCACCGGCAGGTCCCGGCGCAGGGCCTCGGTCAGGGCCGCCTCATGGGCGGGCCCCGGTGAGGCGATGATGACGGCATCCACGTCCCGCGCGGCCATGGCGACCGCGGGTTCGGTGTACGCCGTGCAGCCCTCCGTCACGTCGGCCAGCGACTTGGCCCGTTCCGCGTCGATGTCGACGACGGCCGTCACGCGTGCTCCGCCGATGACGTGCCGGAGTCTGCGCACATGGTCCGCGCCCATCGTGCCGGTGCCGACGACGGCGACGCGCAGCGCTCGCTGAGATGACATGTCCCGATGTCTCCAGAGATCGTGATCAGTTGACGAGATGGAACCGCCATGGACCCCGGGGGTCAACGTTTGTAGTGACATCATTTATCCATCAGGACACGATGTCGGAACATGCGCTCGACGTCCTTTGCGGCGCCTTCTGAACCTGAAATGGCCTGAGCCATTCCGTCTCCTTTTTTTGATGCATTGGCCATTCATCACCCGGCCCGACGGTCAAGCGCTGACGCGCAGCACCGAGCGCAGGTGCTCGGCGCTTTCCCAGACCTGGTCGACGGGCCCCTTTCCCTTGGGCTCCGCCGTGAGAATGGTGTCCTGTTCCAGGACGTACCAGCCGTCGTATCCACAGGCGGCGAGACGGGTGACGATGGCCCGCACATCCACGTCGCCGGCGCCGAGCGGGCGGTACATGCCTTCGCGCACGGCCTCGGTGTAGGTGAGACGGCCGGACCGGACCTTGGCGGCGAGGGAGGCGTCCACGTCCTTCATGTGGGTGTGGGCGATGCGCTCGGGTGCCTGCCGGGTCAGTTCGGCGGGGTCGGTGCCGCCGATGAGCAGGTGCCCGGTGTCGAGGCAGAGGGAGATCGACGAGTGCTCCAGGACGCGCCGGACCTCCTCGCCGTTCTCGATCATCGTGCCGACGTGCGGGTGCAGGACGGCCCGTACCCCGCGTTCGGCGGCGAGCGCCGTCAACCGGTCGAGGTGGGACAGCAGCAGCTTCCAGCCGTCGGCGTCGAGTTCGGGCCGTGAGTCGTAGCCGTCCTGGCCGGTGATGGCCGACAGGACGAGGACCTCCGCGTCGGAGGCGGCGTAGCTCTCCAGGAGCCGTTCCGCCTCGGGCAGCGGGTCGTGGCCCGGGACGTGCAGCAGCAGCGGAGTGAAGCCGCCGACGGCGTGCAGGTCATGGTGGGCGAGCACCTGGGCCATGGCGTCCGGCTCCGCGGGCAGGAAGCCCTCGGGGCCGATCTCGGTGGCGGCCAGGCCGACCTCGCGCATCTCCTTCAGCACCCGTTCGGGCGTCAACTGGTATCCCCAGCCGGGCACTTCGCAGACGCCCCAGGAGATGGGCGCGCCGGCGATCCGGTCGAGCGGTGAGGTGGTCATGCCGTGGCCTTTCGGTGGTGGTGGTCGGGATCGGGGTCGGCGACCGCGGTTCCGGCGAGCGCCACGGTGCACACCGTCGAGCCGTCGAACGGCGACGTGGCCTCCCGGGTCCGTGCGGTTCCCCCGGCCGCCTGCCGGCGACTGCCGATCGGCAACTCCACGGGCGCCATCGCCCTCTCCCTTCAGGAAGCCGTCGGAACACGGCCGTGTCCGACGCCTCGCGGGTGGCGGGGGTGTCGCCCGGCCAACGGCCAGGCCGTTTACGTGACCGCAACGCTAGGTCCGCGGGGGAAGGGTTGCGAAGCCCCTGAACCCGTCAATTCGCCTTCATGGAGGCCATCATTTATCCCTCATCGTGGAGCGCCGGCACACCCCGACCGGCCGGTACCGCCGATGGCCGGTACCGGCGCGATCGGGGGTCGCGCATCTGCTGGACACCGCCACCGAGGAAGGCCGGGACGACCTGTCCTCGATGGCGGCATCCCGGCCGGCACCGCCTACCGGCTGCTGCCCGCCGGACGGCCCGGCCTCACTTCAGGTGTCGGTCCAGGAACCGGCACCCGTCCTCCAGCTCGAACCACGGGGTGCCGGTGTGCCCTCCCAGATTGGCGTGCAGGGTCTTCTCCTTGCTGCCGAAGGCGTCGAACAGGTCCAGGGCCCGTTGCCGGGGGTTGCCTTCGTCGTCCCACTGCAGCAGGTACAGCAGCGGAATGGTGACCTGCCGGGCCTCCTCGCGCTGGGCACGGGGCACGTACCCGCCGGCGAAGAAGCCTGCGGCCGCGATGCGCGGCTCGGCCACCGCCAGCCGAATACCGAGGGCGGTCCACCCTCCGGAGTACCCGACCGGCCCGCCGATCTCGGGCAGTTCGAGGAGGGCGTCCAGAGTGGTCCGCCATTCCGGGACGGCGTTCTCGACCAGCGGGCCGATGAAGGACTCGAAGATCTCGTCGACCGGCTCGCCGGCCCGCATCGCCCGCCGGAGGTCGGCACGGGCCTGCTCGTCGGCGGCGGAACGGGGACGCTCACCGCATCCGGCGGCGTCGATGGTGGCCACCGCGTAGCCGCGCGCCGCGGTGTACCGGGCCCGGGCCACCAGCCGGGGTTCCGCCTTGGGCAGGCCGTTGTTGTGGGCCATCAGGACCAGCGGAGCCGGTGCGGATCCAGACGTCCACAGGGTGCCGGGGATCTCGCCGAGGGTGAATTCGCGCTCGAGGACGCCGTCGTCGAGGCGCTGTTCGGAAGTGAATCGCACAGTCGTGCCTTTCGGGAGTGCGCTTGAACGGCGCTCCCGGACGACCTATCGCCCGACCGTGGCCCCGGAGGGGAGCACCCATGTCGATACTGCGTTCACGGGTACCACCTCCTCGTTCTCTCGCACGGCCTCCCGGAAACTAGCAGCGGTGGCCGCGCTCCGCCAACAGGTTTTCGCGAGCGCCGAGGAGGCGCCGACCTCGATCGGGCCTCTGGCCTGTCACTCCTGCTCGACAGGGACCGCATCCGCTGCCGGTCCCGGAAGGACTCCCCTATGACGACGTTCAACGAGCTCTCCGCCCGGGCCGAGTTCGTCGACCGCCGGCTCTGGTCAGTGGCTCGCGGCCGCCGCGGTGCCCAGGCGACCACTCACCGTCCGGCGCCCCAAGCAGCTCGCGCACAAGCGACACCACGACATGCGAGCCCACCGGCCCCAGGGCCGGCGTGACCAGGATTGCCCCGTGCCTCCAATCGCTGAAGCCACTGGGCACCAGTGCGGGTCACGAACGTTGGCCGGTGCCAACGCCCTGAAAGGTGTCAGCGCGGATCGATCGCCGCCTCGGCTGCCGCCTTGATCCGGGCGCCGAAGGCCTCTGCGTCCTTGCGGGCGGCGGCGAGTGCGAGACCGACGAGGAGCTTGCCCAGGCCATGGCCTTCCAGAACGTTGAAAATACGGACCCGGGTCCTGCCGTCGGCCAGCAACTCCAGGTCGTAGCCTCCGTCGCGTACCGTCACGCTGTTCTTCGACACCTCGGCCCACCGCACCCTCACCGGGGCCTCGAGGCCGGTGATGCGGAACTCCCTGGCGGTCTTCATTCCGGCGTCCTTGACTGTGCTCCGGAAGGCCGTACCCACGGTGGTCGGGGCGTCGGGAACCCGCTCGATCCTGAGCACGCGCGGGCTGAACTGCGGATCGTTGCGTCCGTCGGCGAGGTAGGCGAACACCGCCTCGACAGGCCGATCGACCTCGACCGTCGCTTCGAACTTTCCCGACATGAGCACTCCTCATCACGTGAGTCGCAGGGGCCGCGCCCGGCCCTACGGCACGTCCTGCACGATGGTGTGGTCCCCGACATCCCGGGATCCGGGTCGGCGGCGACGGCGCCCAGCGCCGGCTGCCGGTTTTCACCGAGCGGCGGCCGATGCGGTGGCCGCCGGCCGCCCCCCACCGGGGTCTCACCTTTTCAGGGGTGGGGTCGGCGCTTGTGCTCCACCGTGAGAAAGGCCAGCTCGGTGGGCCCGTCGTTGCACAGGTCGTGCAGGATGTACTCGCCGTCGGGGAAGGTGAAGTGGCGGGTGTCGCCAGACCGGTAGGTGACCCGTCTGGTCGTACCGTCGTCGGTGTGCTGCACGCCGGACCCGTCGGTGAGGGCGGTCCAGAAGTAGTCGAGAACATGCCGGTGGGCAGGTACTCGTCCGCCTGGAGCCAGTCGAATGCTCCATACCTTCACCTCGTCGGTTTCCGACAGCAGGACGGAGCCGACCCGATGGTTGTGGGCGTTGTCGGCGAACTCCCGTCGCAGCGGCGGGCTCCATCCGTCGAAGTTCTCCGCGATGAGTTCACCGGCCAGCGGTGACGTGCGCGGTTGAGCCATGTCGGTCATGTGTCCCTCTGCTCGGCGTCGATGGAGATGTCTTCGTCGGCCACATCCGCCGCCACACGCTGGTGCCCCGGACCCGCCCGCGGTCAACCGGGTGTGCTCCTGAGGCGGCTCACGACCATACGTCGTACATGGTCGATGTACAGGTGAACATGTACAGAGTATAGTTGTCAACCATGAAGAAGACAGCGAGCGACGGGCGGACGCGCGAGAGGCTCACCCGTGAGGCCATCGCCGACGGCGCCGTGGCACTGGCGGATGCCGAGGGCCTGGAGGCGGTCACCATCCGTCGCCTCGCCAAGGATCACGGCGTGTCGCCGATGGCGTTGTACTGGCATTTCAAGGAGAAGGATCAACTCCTGGACGGCATTGCCGAACGCCTTTTCACCGACGTCGACCTGCCGCCAGTGAGTACGGAGCCCTGGCCCGAGCAGCTGCGAGGGGTGCTGGAGGCACTGCTGGCCGCCCTGCGCCCCCACCCGGCGGTGGCCGGGCTGGTGACCTCTCGCATTCTCACCTCGGAGGCGGGCCTGAACGTTGCCGAGCGCACCCTCTCCCATCTCAGGAAGGCCGGGTTCTCGCCGGAGCATGCCGCCGAGATCGGCAGTTACCTCCTGAGCGCGGTCGTCACCCTCGTCACGAGCGAGCCCGGCCAGCGGCACGGCGACGACGACGAGGCCCACGAGGACGCCATCCGCGTCAGGGCAGCCTCGCTCGGCGCACTGTCCCCGCGCCGCTACCCCAATATCGTCGCCTCATCCAGCGCCCTGGCGTCCTGCGCGAGCCCGGATGCCTACTACAGCCTGGGCCTGGACATGCTGATCACGGGCATCAACGGAATCGCCACCGAGCCCGTGAAGGCCGAGGCCGAGGCGGCTTCCTGAACAACGGAGTGAGCGGCGCGCCACACAGCATGCCGCCGGACCGCTCCGTCGGCGCCGGCCGGGGCCGCGTCGGTGCGATCCCGCTCCGGAGGTGCGCATGGCACGGCAGCCCAACCTCCTTGCGCGGCGGCACCCCGGCCGCGCCGACCGCTCAACGAGGCGGGCCCGCCGGCCGCCCTGTCGCCACACCCGGCTTCCGACTGATCGGCACCCGGACATCCGCGGGCGGTCGCCGTGCGCTCCGCGCGGGCCTCTCGGGCAGTCAGGTCGACCTCGGGCTTTCCTGGACGCGCGCGCCGCTTTCGGCCTGCCGGCCCGGCTCGCCCGCGCCGACCGCCGTTCCACGATCGACGCCAGGTCAGCCGATAGCGGGCGCGGCTCTTGCGGACCCACTGCGCGATCCCGCCCGGTCAACCCGACGTCCCAGGCCGAACGAGACGTGACCGGACACCGCAGATGCACTCTGTACATGTATGTTGTATAGGTACGCGGTGGCTCCGCCCATTCCGAAGGCCTCGCTACCAGGCGGGCCCGAACTTCTCTGACGGTCCGCAGTGGGTGATCAGCGCCTGCGCACAGGACAGCGCCGCCCCAACCAGGAGGACGTCCTCATGTACGACACCCACCCTGCGCACACCGCCGCGCTGCTGAGGCACTTCGCCGACCTCCGCGACGGCACTCACGCAGACGCGGTCTCCCGCCGGGACAAGGAAGAGCTCTTCGCCGCCACGGTTGAGCTGCTCGACCCCTACGCCCGCCAGGCACTTGATGAGGTCAACGCCCACCTGCTCCTCGGCACCGGGCAGGTCATTGCCACCGGCGCCCGGAAATCCAAAGACGGCACGGAAGCGATCTGGGCGCTGGGCTGGCCCGAGCAGCGGACCGCAGGCATCGACCCGATCATCCTCCATGCCTTCTACGGCACCGGATTCCACCACCCGCACCTGCGCGGCGGCACCGTGGGGGACTGGCCGCTGAACGCGTTCACACCCGAGCAGGCCGCCGCAGAACTCCCCACGCTGCGTGCCATCGCCTCCGCCGAGCTGCACAATCTCGTCTTCCAGCGCGACTACCGGATCATCCCGGCCACCATGCGCGGGCGCACCTCATGAGCCTGCGCCTGTCGATCCTCGACCAGTCCCCGATCCCGGCCGGCCCGGACCCGGATCCCCCTGACGGCGCGTGGCCGCATACCCGTGGACCATCGGATACGAGATCTCGTCCGCACGGCCTTTCCATGCTGCCGCATCATGCATCTCCCACACATGCCTTCCGGCCCGGAACGAGGGACGCCCCTTGTCGTTCCGAGCCGGAAGGCAGTGTGCCGTGATAACGGCGGTCGGCCGTGATGTGTCAGCGTGCTTCGGTCATGTGGTCGGCTGTCCGGGGTTGACGGTGGAGCCCTTGGGACCCCAGATCCGGCGGTATGAACCGTGGACGAGCTCGTCGAGCAGCGGCGGGCCCTGCGGCGCCCAGCCCAGTTCGGTGCGCGCCTTGGTCGAGTCGACCCGGCTGTTGCTGCCCAGGCCGGCGGCCGGCAAGAAGCCGAGGGCCTGGGCGAACTCCTCCTCGGTGGCCGAGACGGCGCTCCCGAAGCCGAGCAGTTTCGCGATGGCCTCCGCGATGCCACGGAAGTCGCACTCATCGGCGGCGAGGTTGTAGACGCTGCCGGCGGGGGCGTGTTCCAGCGCGAGCAGGTAGGCGTCGGCCAGGTCATCGAGATAGACGTTGCCGTACCGGTTCAGCCCGCGGCCGAGGTAGCGGCTCACGCCGTCGCGCAGAGAGGCGTGGAGCATCATGGGAAGCTGCTCGCTGCCGCCGTAGCCGTAGATCATGGAAGGGCGCAGCACGATGGTGTGATCGCCGGCCTGTGCGGCTTCCTGCACCATGGTGTCCAGGCTGTAGCGGGGCGCCAGCGGGGGGATGGGGGTGTAGCCGTCGTCCTCGGTGTGGACGACGGCGGTGGGCTCTCCGCCGGCGAGGTCGGTGTAGATGCCGGTGCCGCTGGTCCTGATGAAGCGCTTTCCGGTGCCGGCGACGGCCTTCAGCAGAGTGGCGGTGGACGTGGCGTGGTCGGCGCTCGCGGTCTCGATGACAGCGTCCGCGCCTTCCACCGCGGTGTGGAGCGAGTCCGCGTCGTCGAGTGCACCGTGCACGGGCTCGATACCGGCCGTGGTCAGTGTGCGTATGCCGAGTTCGTTGCGGACCAGGCCGGTGACGTCGTGTCCGGCGGCGAGCAGTCGCTGGGCGACCGCCCGGCCGATGTAGCCGGTCGCGCCGGTGATGAGTACCTTCATGATCATCTCTCTTGGTGGGGGGGGTGGTGGAGTGCGTTGGGGCGGGGGCCGTCCGCACGGTGTGGCTACCGGAAGTAACTCACCGCACGCGGAGGGTCTTGAGGGTGCGCAGTGACGCGGTGAGCAGTTCGGCGTAGTCGGCTCTGCTCATCCGGGCCGGGGGGTCGAAGCCGAGCAGGTGCTGGCTGGACACGTTCTGGGGTTCCGTGTACTTGAGGAGACCTGCCCGGCCGTGGCGGCGTCCGAGGCCGGAGTCCTTCATGCCCCCCATCGGGGCACCCTGGGAGGCGTATGCGGAGGCGTAGCCCTCGTTGATGTTCACGGTGCCCGCTTCGATCCGGGCGGCGACTCGGCGGGCTCGGCGGACGTCGCGGCTGAAGACACTGGCATTGAGTCCGTAGACGGAGTCGTTGGCGGCGCGCACCGCCTCCTCCTCGCTCTCGAACGAGTAGACGGACACCACCGGCCCGAAGGTCTCCTCCCGCCACAGCGGCACCTCAGGGGTGACACCGGTGAGCACGGTCGGCTCGTAGAAGAAGGGGCCGAGGTCCGGGCGTGGCCGGCCGCCCGCCACGACGGTCGCTCCTGCGGCGCGGGCCTCCTCGACCTGACCGCTGATCCGGTCCAGCTGCGCCTGGGAGGTGAGTGAGCCCATGTCGGCCGTGAAGTCCAGCTGCGCCCCCAGCTTCATGGCCCGGACACGCGCGCCGAAGCGTGTGACGAACTGTTCGTACAGCGAAGAGTGGACGTAGATGCGCTCGACCGAAACGCACAGCTGTCCGGAGCTCGCGAAGCAAGCGCGCACGGCAGCGTCCACGGTGTGGTCCAGGTCGGCATCGGCCAGCACCAGGAGCGGGTTCTTGCCGCCGAGTTCGAGGGAGCAGCCGATCAGACGTCGACCGGCCTGTTCGGCGATCGTGCGGCCCACGGCTGTGGAGCCGGTGAAGCCGATGAAGTCGGCCTGCTCCATCATGGGCTCCCCCACCACCTTCGACCGCCCCAACACCACCTGCCACAGGTCTGCGGGAAGGCCCAGCTCCTGGAGCAGCGCGCGGGGCCAGAGGCTGGACAGCGCGGTCTGGTTGTCGGGCTTGTGGACCACCGCGTTGCCGGCCAGCAGGGCCGGGATCACGTCCATGCCGAGGGCCAGGGGATAGTTCCACGGCGTGAGGATGCCTACGACGCCCTTGGGGTGAGGTGTCTCGACCGCCTGGGTGAGCAGGGGGAAGGCTCCTTGCCTGCGCTGGGACCGCAGGACCTTCGGGGCCTGCCGAGCGGCGTACAGGGTCGACGACGCCGCTTCCATCAGTTCCTCGAAGGCGTGGTGGCGAGCCTTGCCGTTCTCCCACTGGAGCAGATCGAGGATCTCGTTCCGGCGGGACAGCATGAGGTCATGGAGCCGCAGGAAGGGCTCGGCCCTGCGGCGCGCCGGCAGGGCCGCCCAACCGCGCTGGGCCTCACGCGCGGCGGCGAAGGCAGCCGCGACATCCGCGGCCGTGGACTGAGGGAGAAGGGCGAGCGTGTCGCCGGTGAACGGGGCCGTCGTGGCCACGGGTTCGCCGGTGGCCACGACCCCTGCCGTCAGCCTCCGGACCAGTGGGGCGTCCGGCCGTCCCGCGCCGACAGCGGAAGTACTCCTTCGACTCTCCAAAGTCTGTCTCATCGGTCACCTCCAAAAAGGGTTCCGTCCACGCCATGGGCGTTCGCACCGACACAGTGCGCCATGCGATGTACATGGACGTTGTACAGGTAAACATGTACAACGTACAGGCGTCAAGCGAAGGAGGGCTTAGCGCACGGGGGACCCCACCGCGAGAGCGCCACCGACACCGCGGCGGCAACAGGGACGACCGACGCCCGGACGCCGACCCCCCAGAGAGGAACCGTGTCGGCGCGAACGCCCACGGCTCGGGCCGCACCGGACGCGCCAAGACCGCCCGCGCGCCGGGATCACCTCGACCACCTTGACAACCGTACGCCGTACATGTTCACCTGTACGGCATCCATGTACGTTGTACAGTCACTCTTTCCGGAACGGGACATCAAATGAACGAGAACCGCGCGGGAGGCAGGCTCAATACGCTGTCCAACCCGCTGACCCTGCGAAGTGGCATCACCCTGCCGAACCGGCTTGCGAAGGCCGCGACCAGCGAACATCTGGCGGACCGTCACGGAGCGCCCACCGATCAGCTCATCAGGGCCTACCGGGCACTGGCGCTCTCCGGCACCGGGTTGTTGATCAGCGGCAATGTCATGATCGACGGCGCGGCACTCGAAGCGCCACGCAACGTGGTCATCGAGGACGGTCGACACCATGACCGGCTGCGCCGTCTGGCCTCCGTGACCGAGGGCACCGACGCCAAGTTCGTCCTTCAGCTGTCACACCCTGGGCGGCAGACGATGCGCGGCAACGCGTTGCCCGGGCGTCGGCAGGACGTTGTGAGCTCCTCCGCGGTGCCCCTCGGCGTGGGTGGCAACGCGTTGTTCCGGTCGCCGCGTGCGCTGTCCGACGAGGAAGTCACCGCGATCATCGGCCGCTTCGCCCGCGCCGCCAAGGTCGCCGCCGATGCCGGCTTCCACGGCGTAGAGATCCATGCCGCGCACGGCTACCTGTTCAACCAGTTCCTGTCGCCGCTGGTCAACCAGCGCACCGACCGCTGGGGCGGGTCGCTGGAGAACCGCATGCGGCTGCTCATCGAGACGGTGCGCGAGGTCCGGGCGGCGACCTCAGACCGGTTCCTGATCGTGGTCAAGCTCAATTCCGCCGACTTCCAGCGTGGTGGTTTCGACTCCGAGGACTCCCTGGCCGTCGCCCGTGCCCTGGAGGAGGAGGGCATCGACCTGTTGGAGATCTCCGGCGGAACATTCGAGAGCGCCGCCATGGTCTCGGGCGCGCCGCAGCGGGAGTCGACCCGTCAACGGGAGGCCTACTTCCTCGAGTTCGCCGAGCGGTTCTCCCAGGAGGTGTCGGTGCCACTCATGCTGACGGGCGGATTCCGCAGCCGGCAAGGCATGAACGACGCGCTGGACAGCGGTGCGGTCGACGTCGTCGGGCTGGCCCGACCCATCACCTACGAGCCGGATCTGCCGCAGCGTCTCCTGGACGGAACCGCCGAGAAGAGCCTGGTGACGCCGAAGACCCTCGGGCACAAGAACATCGACGATCTCCTCAACAGCGCCTGGCACCAGCAGCAGATCGCCCGCCTGGGCCGTGGCAAGGCCGTTCGCCCCGATCGTGGTCCCGCTGTCGCCCTGGTGATCGCCCTCCTCACCACGGCCCGGGACCTCGTGCTGCCTCAGCTGGCGCCCAGCTGACCGCAAAATCCCCCGCCTCGGGGCAGCGCACGGTCGTGCGAGGAGGCGATGTTCACGACCGGAAATCCTCGTCGCACCGTGTGACCACGATCGCTGGTTGGCACTAGGCCACGTTCGTGACCTGCTCTGATGCCAACTAGGTTTCCGCCACTGAGGTACGGAATCAGCAAGTTAGTTGGCACTTTGGTACATCGCAGGTCAGGAGGGGTATCACCACAATCCAGCATGGCATGTACAGGGCGTTTCCCGGTGCCAGGGCCCCCATGAAGCGGGACACGGCAACCCACAGGCATTCGCAGCGTCGCTCGCCCCCCCGCTCGCGAAATTCAGGTCCTGACTCTACGTCCGCAGGACACGAGCACCGGACCAGGCATGGCGAGACCGGTCAGTACGTCGGTCAAGGACCACGATGAAGGCTCTCCCGAGTCGATCCTCACCATGCCCGATCAAGCCGTCTCAGGCCAATGCCCGTTCCACGGCGGCGCTGTAGAGCTCGGCGACCCTGAGGGAGATCAGTGCGCCGCTGTGCCCGTCAGCCACGATGTGATGAGCGCTCAGGTACCAGACGAAGTGTTCGGGACCGAGCCGGAACAGGGCGTACGAGAAGAGGGCCCGGTGGACAGTGGCAGCCGGCGGGCAAGGTCTGCGCGCATCCATGCCTTGGCCGATGCCATGGGGTCGTCCTCGGCGCTGACGTCGAGAACGGGGAAGATCCAGTCGTCGCCCAGGTCGGGGATCCGCCAGGGCACGCCTTCGCTTTCGCCGAACCGGACCCGGAAGGGTTCGGCCTCGGCGATGGTCCGCCGGAGTGCGGCTTCGAATCTTTCCGTGTCGATGGGGCCACGGATCTCCAGATACTCACCGATACGAGAGTGCCGCCCTTTTGGATTCAGCTGCTCGGCGAGCCGTATCTCGTACCGGGCAACCGGAAGTGGCAGACGAGTGCCGTCCAACTCTTTCCCCCGTAAATGACGTTGTGCGGATATTTCAAAGACCAGACGGCACCACTGAACTTCTCCATACGCCGGACCGTTCGCACTCATGCGACGGACAGTGCATTTGCCACAATGATGGCGTACGTCACACCCGATCGCCCCAGTCGCCCCGGGGCTCAAATCGCGGTGAGAGAAACGCCAACTCTCGGCAAAAGGAACGTCGTGACCTTGCGTGGGGTCCGGCGTGCTGTGGAAGATCAACCGTTGGCGGGACTGACCATCTCGCCGTCACGGAAGAACGTCACGGGGGACACAATTGAACTTCCACATACTCGGTCCAATCGAGATTTCGGCGGTCGACGGCTCGACCTCGCCGGGCCCGGGCGCGCTCAAACAGCGGGCGCTGCTGGCCCTGTTGTGCCTGAACGCCGAGCGAGTCGTCTCCGCCCAGCAGTTGACCGACCTCCTCTGGCTGGACAACCCGCCGCGCACCGCAGCCACCGCCCTGCAGGTCTACGTGTCCAGGCTGCGCAAGCACCTGTCGGCGCTGGGCGCGGACCCGGGCGTCCTCGCCACGCAGGCCCCGGGCTACCTCCTCGACCTGGGGCAGCGGCACGAACTGGACCTGCATCGCTTCGAGTCGACGGTGGCCAGGGCCCACGGACTGAAAACCGTCGGGCGGATGGCGGAGGCCTCGGAACTGCTGGCCTCAGCCATCGCCCTGTGGGGCGGGCCGGCGCTCGCCGACGTCCGCAGCCTGCCCATGCTGGACGACCTGGGCCGCCAGCTGGACGAGAAACGGAATTCCGCTCACGAACTGTGGGTGGAAACGGAACTCCGGCTCGGCCATAACTCCTGGGTGATCAGCGAGGCCCATGGTCTGGTCGCGGACCAGCCGCTACGGGAGAACCTCTATCTCTATCTGATGGTGGCTCTCTATCGGAGCGGCCGCACCGCCGATGCACTCGGCGTCTACAACACCCTGCGGAACAAACTCGTCGAAGGGCTGGGAATGGAACCAAGTCTGCGGCTCCGGCAGGTGCAGCGCGCCATTCTCTCCCGGGCCTCCTGGCTGGAGGACGGGGCCGCCCTTCCGCTGGTCTCCTAGACATGTGTCCCGAGGGCACGAAGTGCAGGAGCGCCTTCAGATCGTCACTGCAGCCCACGACGGCGGGCACCCAGGCGTGCTCACGGGCCTCGGCCATGAAGGCATGGATGGCGCCCGGCCAGGCCTGACGATGAGCAGGCCGAGCAGGACGCTGACACCACCGAGACCGAGCAGGCCGACGAGCGCTCGCAGCCGGGTGCGCGGGTCGGCCTTGGCGTGGAACTCACGTCGGTGGACCACGATCGCCCCCAGCAGCACCAGCGCGATGACCGCCGTGACCAGCTGGTGGCGGTGCAGCAGGTGAAGCGCCGCGCTCACCGGAAGCAGCACGACCACCGCGCACCAGGCCCGGCGCTTGCGGCGACGCAGCGCGTGGGCCAGCAGGATCAGCAGCGGTCCGCTGGTCAGCTGGCCCACCGCGGCCAGTGTGGTCACCCCGCCGGGAAGCTCACCGAGCCAGCCGTGCACCCGGGAGTGCCGGAAGCCGGCGAAGACGGCACTCACCAGATCCAGGACACCGATCAGCCGGCAGACATGGCCCGCCACCGACGGAACCCATGGCCGTCCGTTCCGATAACGCTCGTTCACAGTACAACCCTAGAGGCCGGAAAGGACGAAAGCCCCTCTCTTGTCCGCCCATTTAGAGATGCGTTAGCGCGGGTTTAGTTTCCTCTCGAAAATCCCACCCGAAGGTAAAGGTTGCGCGATCCGAAGTGGCACCTGAACGCCAATGACCTGTAAGAACCATCAGTAACCCCACTGGATTTGAGCTTTGACTGAGCTTGGAGCATGCAACTCCGTTTGACGGGTGCGAAATCCGTTGAGCGTCCCGTGAAGTCACGGTTAGAGTGAAGCCACTCCCCGGTTGCTCAAGGCATTAAGCGTGCCATGCCGAGCCCCGGGAGAAAGTGCGCACTTGTCTGCGAATCGATTCGCGCATCCTCTTGAATTCTCACCACTCGAAGGGAACCACCATGAACGGCAAGCGTGCCGTCGCCGGTGCGGTCATCGCGGCTCTCGCCGCGGTCGGCACCGCGGGTCTCACCACGTCCAGCGCGTCGGCTGCCTCCCTGCCGCAGCACAAGGCCGCCGCCCAGCACTCGGTCGCCACCGCCCAGGTCCTGGGCAAGGGCGTGCAGCCGCAGTTCTGGCACGGGATCGCCCAGAGCGTCGCCGCGGCGACGGTCGTCAAGGCGTCCGAATGGGTCACGACGAAGCTCCCCAAGTCGAGCGAGTCCTCGTCGTCCAGCGAGTCCTCGTCGTCCTCCAGCGGTGGCCCGGCTCTCAGCGCCAAGTCGCTGCACGGCGTGATCCCGGGCGACACCGCCTACGACGCCAACTGACCGTCAGGCCCCGAGTTCCACCACGCCGCACGATGTGCGGCAGCGCGACTCCCACCGGCGCCGGCCGACCACCGGCGCCGCGCGACCTGTGGCGCCGGCGGACGTCCGGCGCAGGGGGAGCACGGCACCGCCGGGGCGGCGGGGTCGTACGCCATCCGGTATCGACCGGCCATCGATGCCGGATGGCATGACCACCGCATGACCAGTGGTGCGAGTGACATGCGGTGCCGGGTGACCACCCACACCGCCTGGCCCCCGGTGCCGGGGCGGGGCGCCCCGCCCCGGCACACAGTGTCGCCCGAACCTACCGCCCTTTTCGAACTTTTCGATCTTTCCCGAATCGACCGACCTGGACGTCGGCCCCACCTGGAGTGTGGACAGCGATGAGAGTTCTCGCGCGCTCGCGCGAATCGGAGGGAACACCCCGGACAGCGGGCGGGCCGCTCCCGCTCCCGCTCAGGGTACGGATCAGTGCGCTGACCGCCCTCGCGGCCGCAGCGATGTACTGCCTGTGCTGCCTGGCGTACAACGCCCCCGACTCCCCCGCGAAGGACCGTGTCAAGGGCCCGGTCACGGCTCTCATGAACCCGGTCTTCTGGCAGGACTGGCAGTTGTTCGGACCCACCCCGGGAAACAGTGACGACCTCATATACCTGCGTGTCCGGATGACGCTTCCCGGCTCCGGACAGACCGTGGAGTCGAGTCCCGTCGAGATCGAGCAGGCCATCGACAGATCACCACGCGACTTCCGCGTGAACCCGACGAAACTGCCCGGCGTGCTGCTCGCGTTCGATGCCGACGCCAACCGGTACGCGGGGATCGCGAACAAGCTCCAGAAACTACCCGCGGCCGAGCGTGAGGCAGCCCGCAAACGTCTCGACGAACAGTTCAAGCCGAACTTCGAGGAGATGCAGCGGTTCTTCTCCGTACAGGCGAAGACGCTCTACCCCGGCGCGCGGATCAGCGCCGTCCAGGCGACCTTCAAAACCCGGCCCATCGTTCCGTTCTCGGCGCGGTACGCGGTACCCAAGCCGTCGCAGCACGAGCACGGGGTCCTGGCGACGTCGTGGCTGACCTACATACCGGGGGTGGCGGAGTGACCGGCGTGTTCACCCTGCTGGGCAGGATGTGGCGGGACGGCACGGCTCGGCTGGACGCGGTGCTGCTGCGCCTCGCGACCAGGAGGCACCGGCTGATCGGCGTGGCCATCCTCCGTGTCGTCATCGGCTTCGCCACCGTTCTGTACTGCCTGTCCGACTACTCGAAGCGGCGCTTCCTGTGGGGACCGGACTCCTACGACTCGATCTCCACGGCGAAGGCCGCCCTGCCGCGCTGGAACTTCTCGATCTTCCTGTGGAGTCATTCCACGCTCTGGTTCGAGATCGTCTTCCACGCCGCGATCCTGGTCGCCCTGGCCTTCATGATCTTCGGCGGCCGGGCGCTCACCCTCGTGCAGGCCGTGATGATGTGGTCGCTGCACAACCGCAACCAGGACATCCTGGAGGGCGGTGACAACCTCGCCCAGATCCTCGTCCTGTTCATGGTCTTCACCGTCTCCAACGCCTACTTCGCGCCCGGCGCGAAGCAGCGGCGCGCACGGATGCGGGAGCAGGAACAGCCGACGGTCCCCACCGTGCTGCACAACCTGGCCGCCTTTCTCATCGTCTTCCAGACCGCGGTGCTGTACTTCGCCGCCGGCTACTGGAAGATCACGGGGAAGATGTGGCAGGACGGCGTGGCCATGTACTACATCAGCCGGATCACCGGCTTCGAGATGTCGTCGGCCTATGCGCATCTCACGAACAACGCCTTCGTGGGCACCGCCGTCTGCTATTTCACGATCTTCATCGAACTCGCGCTGCCCTTCGCCATCCTGTCCGCCCGCCCATGGGTCCGGAAGGCCAACACCGTGGCCCTGGAGTGCCTGCACCTGGGCATCATGGCCTTCATGGGCCTCATATGCTTCGGCCTGCTGATGATCGGCGCGGACTGCACCTGCCTGCGTGACGACGACTACCAGTCGCTTGCCCGGCGCTTCCGGTCCGTCAAGGACCGGCTGTCGCAACGTCGTTGGGCACCGCTGCCCACAGGCGGAATGACCCCCGTGGCCATGGTGGCCGGACAGGACGGTGCGGCCGATGCGTGACACGACCGGGGAATCGGCGACGCCCCGCCAGGCGGGGCGGCCGGACCCCCGACCGGCAGGTGCCGCGGCGCAAGCCCTGTACCGCTTCCTCACCGCCGAGGCCGCCGACCGGGAGCGTCTCGCGCCGCGCGTGGTCGCCGCCGTGGGCCGCGCACGGCTCGACGAGATCGTGGACGTCACGCTCGCGCGCATCGGAGACGTCACCGGCATACGCGACAGCCGCGACGGCCTGGTGATCGAGGGCACCACCGGCCGAGCCCTCGCCTTCGCCGTCAGCCAGGACGGCCTGCGACTCGACGAGCTCCTGATCCAGCCGGGGGCGTACCAGCCACCGCGCCTGCGCATCCCGCCGGAGGTGCGCGGAGCGTTCGGGTGGATCGTCCTGGCACTGTTGCTCGTCCTGCGCATCGAAGCGTGCTGGGAGGCACCCTCCCGCATCGTCTGGTGCGGGAGGGTGCTCATGGTGGTGGCCGGCTACGTGGCCCTGGAGGGCCGGTTCACCCCCGCTCGGCTCCCGTGGTGGATCCGCCGGCCCGTGGAGGCCGGGGCGCTCGTCGCTCTTGCCTCCGCGTGGCGTCTGCCCGGGCTGCCCGGCTCCGGTGGCAATGCCGCCGAACCCGTCGTGGGCCTCGTCCTGGTCGGCGTCTTCGGCGCGTTGCTCGTCCGGGCACGACGCCACCGCTGGGGAACGGCCGTCTCCCGCCCCCTCGTGTTCCCCCTGCGGGGCGGCAGTTGGTACATCGCGCAGGGCGGAGGGCGCGGCCTCAACCACCATTTCGCCTTCCCCGAACAGCGGGGTGCCCTGGACATCCTCCAGGTCGGCCCCGGCGGTGCACGGGCGCGCCACCGCGCCCGAGGCGACCGCGCGGGCGGAAAGAACATGAGCTATCTCGTGTACGGGCAGCCCGTGCACGCCCCCTGCGACGGTACGGTCGTCTCCGCCGCCGACCACATCGACGACCAGGAACCCGGCCTCATCCGCTACCAGCCCCGTTATGGCAACCACGTGTGGATCGACACGGGCGCCGAGATCGTCAAGCTGGTCCATCTGCGCCCCGGCACCGTGACCGTGGCCAAGGGCGACACCGTGCGCGCCGGGCAGGTGCTCGGCGAGGTCGGCAACTCGGGCAACAGCACCGAGCCGCACCTGCACATCCACGCCGAACGCGACGGCGTCGGCCTCGACCTGGAGTTCGAGGGGGTCTCGGGCCCGCTGTGCCGGGGCCGGACCGTCCGCTCGTAGACCACACCACGCCCTTCATCACGGCAGGCAGCCCTCCGGCCCGCACGGACGACGTGCCCGGGCCCGGGCCGCCTCGTCACGTCCTGCGCGTCCTCGGCACCCCCTCACCAGAAGGTCTTCACCCGTGCCCCTCCCTGCCCCCATACGCCCGCTGCGCCGTCTGCGCGGCTCGGTGGTCGCGGCTTCCTGTGCCGCCCTGCTGTGCACCGCGGGATTCCTGCCCACCGCCCACGCCGCCGACCGGCATCCGCTCATGGGATCCCGGCCCGCCTACGCGACGCCGGCCGCCGACGCGGGACCAGTGCCCGGCGACCGGCGCGTCAGCGCACGGCTCTATCTCAACTCCCGTGACCCGCGGGGCCTGGAGGCGTTCCTGCGCGATGTCACCGACCCCCGGAGCCCGCACTACCGGCACTTCCTCACCCCCGCGCAGTACCAGCGCCGCTTCGGCCCGGCCGACCGTCAGATCCAGACCGTCACGGCATGGCTGGCCAGGTCCGGGTTCACCGTCACCGGCCAGACCCCCCACTACCTGCGGATCGGAGGCCCCGCCCGCGCCGTCCGGCAGGCCTTCGGCACGAGCCTGCATCGCTACCGCACCGGACGCGACACCATCGACGCCCCCTCGGCCGACCTCAGCGTGCCCGCCTCCCTCGGCTCCGCCGTGCTCGGTGTCACCGGCCTGTCCCTCCCCGGCGCGGCCCGCCCGCTGTCCACCCCGGCGCCCGCCCTCGACGTACCCGCCGACGGTGCCGTCTGCTCCGGCCACTTCGGGCAGAAGCCCGCCACGAACATGCCTGAGGCGTACGGCAGGACCTCCACCTACGCGCCCTGCCCCTACACCCCCGCCCAGCTGCGCCACGCCTACGGCGCGGGCGGCAGGGGCAGCGCCACCGGCCGCGGCACCACCGTCGCCGTCGTCGACGCCTACGGATCGCCGGACATGGCCGCCGACACGGCCCGCTACGCCCGCGCCACCGGCGACCGTCCTTTCCGGCCGGGCCAGTACCGCGAGCAGGTCACCCCCTCCCAGTGGCAGATCGGCGACGCGTGCGCGCCTCCGCGCACCTGGGCCGGCGAACAGGCTCTCGATATCGACCTCGCCCACGGCCTCGCCCCGGACGCGAACGTCCTCTACGTCGGCGCGAACTCCTGCCTCGACAACGACCTGATGAACGCCGAGTCGTATGTCATAGACGGCCGCCGGGCGGACGTCATCTCGAACTCCTGGGCCGAGATCATCCACTCCGACCCGGGGCATCTCACCCCTACCCTGGTCGCCGCGTGGAACCTGCTGTTCCAACAGGCCGCCGCCGAAGGCATCGGGGTCTACTTCGCGGCGGGTGACTGCGGCGACTCCTCGCCCCAGGCAGCTCAGACCGGCGTCAACTGCGACCCGAAGACCACCCGCGCCCAGGCCGACTTCCCCAGCGGCTCCCCGTGGGTCACCTCGGTCGGCGGCACCACCCTCGCCCTGGACCGGCACGGCGACTACGCCTGGGAGACCAGCATGGGCGACGAGTTGTCCATCCGCACCGACCAGGGCAACGGACCCTGGGGGCCCATCCCCGGCGTCTTCGCCTTCGGCGGCGGAGGAGGCGCGAGCGACTTCCCGCAGCCCTGGTACCAGCGCGACCGCGGCACCGGCGACACCGGGCACCGCACGACACCCGACGTCGCGATGGAGGGTGACGGGGCACTGCCCGTACTGGTCGGGTTCACGGACGCCGGAACCTTCCACCTCATCGGATTCGGCGGCACATCGGCGGCGACCCCCGCCTTCGCCGCCCTGCAGGCCGACGCGGAACAAGCCTCCGGGCACCGGATCGGCTTCGCCAACCCGCTCCTGTACGCACTCTCCGGTTCCCGCACCCAGGTCTTCCACGACGTCACCGACCGGCCCGCGAACGCCGGATCCTCGCCCCTCACCGTGGTCCGCGACGAGGGCCCCGACACCGACACCTCCACCGGCGCCCAGCGCTACATCCTCTACACGCTCGGCCATGACTTCGGCCTGCCCGCGCACCGCGGCTACGACGACGCCACGGGCCTGGGCTCCCCCGCCCCGGGATACCTGCGCTGGTTCCAGCACACCAAGGGCGCCCTGCGGTGACCGCCGACGCCATCGTCGTGGGAGCGGGGCCCAACGGTCTCGCGGGCGCCGTCACGCTCGCCCAGGCGGGCCTTTCCGTGACCGTCCTGGAAGCCGCCGCCACCATCGGCGGCGGGACACGCAGCGGCGAAATCACCGTGCCCGGCCTGCTCCACGACCACTGCGCCGCGGTGCATCCCATGGCCGTCGCATCGCCCTACCTGCGCACTCTCGGCCTCGAACGCCACGGACTGCGCTGGGAGCACGCCGAGACCGCCCTCGCCCACCCCCTCGACGGCGGCCACGCTGCCGTGCTCCAGCGCGATCTGGCCGCGACCGTGCGGGGTCTCGGCGTCGACGGCCCGGCCTGGCGTCGTCTGTTCTCACCCCTGACCGCCCACTACGACGCCCTGAGCGAAGACCTCATGCGCCCCTTGGCGCGGCTGCCCCGTCACCCCGTCCTGACGGGCAGGTTCGGGCTTCTGGCGGCCCAACCCACGCAGTGGACCCTGCGCCGATGGCGGGGCCGAGCGGCCCGCGCCCTGTTCGCAGGGATCGCCGCCCACGCGCTGCAGCCGCTCGCCGCCCCAGGCAGCTCCGCCATCGGACTCATGCTCACCGCCGCCGCGCACCGGCACGGCTGGCCCGTCGCCCGTGGGGGCTCTCAGGCCATCGCCCACGCGCTCGCCGCCCGTCTCGTTGAACTCGGCGGCACCATCGAAACGGGCACCCCCGTTCGTTCCCTGCGAGACCTTCCCCCCGCCCGCACGATCCTGCTCGACCTGGCTCCCCGCGCGGCAGCGCGGGTGTGCGGTCCGCGTCTTCCCGCCCGCATCCGACGCGCCTACACCTGTTACCGGCACGGGCTCGCCGCGTACAAGGTCGACCTGGCGGTGGAGGGAGGCGTGCCATGGCATGCCGAGGTGTGCCGCAAGGCGGGCACCGTCCACCTCGGCGGAACCGCGGAGGAGATCGCGGACGCCGAACAGGCCGCGTCCCGCGGGCGGATGCCCCGGCGTCCCTTCGTTCTGGTCGCCCAGCAGTACCTCGCTGACCCCAGGCGTTCGGCCGGCGACATTCACCCCGTCTGGGCATATGCGCACGTCCCGCACGGCTACGACGGCGACGCGACGGCCGCCGTCCTGGACCGGATCGAGCAGTACGCCCCAGGACTGCGCGACCGCGTCGTCGGCCTGTCCGCCCGCTCCCCGGTCCAGCTGGAGGCGTACAACCCCAACTACGTCGGCGGAGACATCCTCACCGGCGCCAACTCCCTCGCCTCGCTCGCATTCCGCCCACGCCCTGCCCTCGACCCGTACGCAACGGGCATCCCCGGCGTCTACCTGTGCTCGGCGGCGACGCCACCGGGCGCGGGCGTGCACGGCATGTGCGGCCACAACGCCGCGAGATCGGCACTGCGAGAACTTGGCCTGACCGTGGCCCCGCCGGCCTGACCGTCACCCTGAGAGGCCGATTCGCCGCACTGAGCGGACTCTGTCGTGGCCACGGCACGAGCGGAGGCCGGCGCGCAGATGAGTCTCGCCTGGAACCAGCCGCCGATCACCACCGACAGCGGGATGAACCTCGCAGTCCCGTACCCCAGGGACCGATCAAACGCGGCCCGAGCGCGTGCATCGAGGTGATGCGCCGCCACCTGTGAGAACACCCGCGATCTTGGTGCCGACTGTCCCTCTTTTGTGCCAACCGAAAATCCTCGTCACACACCGGTGCACCACCGGCTACAACCCCACGATCTTGTTCCATCGCTTCGCGAAGTCCACGCGTTCGGTCGAGGTGATGTCACGGGCGATGGCCAGGCGCCTGCGCATCGCCGTGTTCGGGAAGATCAGGGGGTTCTCGGCGAGGGCCGCGGTGTCCTTGTCCTTGGAGTCGGCGAGGACCTGCTGGGCCGCCGGGACGGGGCAGACGTAGTTGACCCAGGCGGCCAGGTCGGCGGCCACCTCCGGTTCGTAGTAGTAGTCGACGAGGCGTTCCGCGTTGGTCTTGTGGTCGGCGCGGTCCGGGATCATCAGGGAGTCCGACCACAGCTCCGCGCCCTCCTCCGGGACGAGGAAGCGGATGTCGGGGTTGTCGGCCTGGAGCTGGATGACGTCGCCGGAGTACGCCTGGCAGGCCAGGACGTCGCCGCTGACCAGGTCCTTGGTGTAGTCGTTGCCGGTGAAGCGGCGGATCTGGCCGCGGGCGACCTGCTTCTCCACCTCGTCGCAGACGTCGTAGAAGTCGTCGGCCGTCCACTTGGTGATGTCCACGCCGTTGCCCTGCATCAGCAGCGCGAACGCCTCGTCGAGGCCGGAGAGCAGGGTCACCCGGCCCTTGAGGTCACTCGCCCACAGGTCCTTGACGTGCCGGATCTCGCGGCCCAGCTTCCGGCGGTTGTACGCGATGCCGGTGATGCCCGACTGCCACGGCACCGTGTAGAGGCGGCCCGGGTCGAAGGCGGGCGAGCGGAGCAGCGGGTCCAGGTACTTCGCGACGTTCGGCTGGTGGGCGCGGTCCATCTTCTGGACCCAGCCGAGGCGGACGAACCGCGCGCACATCCAGTCGCTGATGACGATCAGGTCCCGGCCGGTGGACTGGTGGTTCATCAGCGCCGGGCTGATCTTGCCGAAGAACTCGTCGTTGTCGTTGATCTCCTCGATGTAGTCGACGGAGATCCCGGTCTGCTTCTCGAAGGCGTCGAGGGTGGGCCGCTTGTTCGGGTTGTCGTCGTCGACGTCGATGTACAGCGGCCAGTTCGCGAAGACCAGCCTGTGGTCCTGGGCGGACAGGTCGGTCACCGTCCGGTCGCCGGCCTTGACGTAGGCGGCGGGCACCCCGCAGCCGGCCAGGGCGCCGAGCGCGGCGGTGCCGCCGAGCGCGCGCATCAGGGAACGACGGGACAGCTCGGGCGTTCGAGAAGGAGTCTGGGGCACACCTGAAGCATGTCTCGCCTCCCTGTGACCGGGCAATCGACGCTGCGTCGAGACCCCCACCGCGGACCCGACACCTTGTCGATGACCTAGGTCAACACGGAGTTACATGCCCCGTGACCCGGGGAGCTGCCAACAAAACGCTGCCCGGGGGACTTCCCAACCCCGGGCAGCGCAACCCACCTGAAGGGGCGCGGGGAACTGCACGACCAGCCCCCACGCACCCGCACACAGCCACAACCACAGCCGCAGCCACAGCCACAGCCGAAAGAATCAGCCCTCCAGGGACGTCATCACGTGCTTGATCCGCGTGTAGTCCTCGAACCCGTAGCCCGACAGGTCCTTGCCGTACCCGGACTTCTTGAACCCACCGTGCGGCATCTCCGCGACCAGCGGAATGTGCGTGTTGATCCACACGCAGCCGAAGTCCAGCTTCTTGGACATCCGCATCGCCCGGCCGTGGTCCTTGGTCCACACGGAAGACGCCAGCGCGTACTCCACGCCGTTGGCCCACTCGGTGGCCTGGTCCTCGTCCGTGAAGGACTGGACGGTGATGACCGGTCCGAAGACCTCGTTCTGGATGATCTCGTCGTCCTGCTTGAGCCCGGAGACGACGGTCGGGGCGTAGAAGTAGCCCTTGTCGCCGACCTGCTGCCCGCCGGCCTCGACCTTGGCGTGGGCGGGGAGCCGCTCGATGAAGCCGGAGACCTGCTTCAGCTGGTTCGGGTTGTTCAGTGGCCCGAACAGCACGTCCTCGTCGTCCGGCCGGCCCGTCTTCGTCTCGGCCGCGGCCTTCGCGAGCGCGGCGACGAACTCGTCATGGATGGACTCCTGGACGAGGACGCGGGTGGCGGCCGTACAGTCCTGGCCGGCGTTGAAGAAGCCGGCGACGGAGATGTCCTCGACGGCCTTGGCGATGTCCGTGTCCTCGAAGACGACGACCGGCGCCTTGCCGCCCAGCTCCAGGTGGACCCGCTTGAGGTCCTTGGACGCGGACTCGGCGACCTGCATGCCGGCGCGTACGGAGCCGGTGATGGAGGCCATCGCCGGAGTCGGGTGCTCGACCATCAGACGCCCGGTGTCACGGTCGCCGGTGACGACGTTGAAGACGCCCTTGGGGAGGATGCCGCCGAGGATCTCGGCCATCAGGACGGTCGACGCCGGGGTGGTGTCGGACGGCTTCAGCACGACCGTGTTGCCCGCGGCGAGCGCCGGGGCGAACTTCCACACGGCCATCATCATCGGGTAGTTCCACGGCGCGACCTGCGCGCAGACGCCGATCGGCTCGCGGCGGACGATGGAGGTCATCCCCTCCATGTACTCGCCGGCCGACCGGCCCTCCAGCATCCGCGCCGCGCCCGCGAAGAAGCGGATCTGGTCGACCATCGGCGGGATCTCCTCGGAACGGGTGAGCCCGATGGGCTTGCCCGTGTTCTCCACCTCGGCCGCGATGAGGTCCTCGGCGCGCTCCTCGAACGCGTCGGCGATCTTCAGGAGGAACTTCTGGCGCTCGGCGGGCGTGGTGTCCCGCCACGCCGGGAAGGCGGCGGCGGCCGCCGCCATGGCCGCGTCGACGTCCGCCGCCCCGGACAGCGGCGCCGTCGCGTACGCCTCGCCCGTCGCCGGGTTGACCACCTCCGTGGTCCGTCCGTCGGCGGCGTCCCGGAACTCACCGTCGATGTAATTGCGCAGACGACGCAGCTCGGTGCTCACTGCCGGCCCTCCAAGTTCGGGTGTCCATTGACTGAGACACCCACAGTAATCCGAGATCCCACGTTTTCAACACCCCCATGGCCGCCGCGTCTGCGAAATCCGCAATACGAGGCACCGCAAACAACGAATTTCATCGATACGGCCTTGCGGAACCGCCGAGACGTCGTGCACAGTGAGGTCGTGGCCAGTCGAAGCGCAGACCAGAGGGACTCGTCCCGCGAGTCCAGGAACGGCACCCCCCAGTTGGACGCCGTCTCCCTCGCCATCATCCAGCAGCTCCAGGAGGACGGCCGCCGGCCGTACGCCGCGATCGGCAAGGCCGTCGGCCTGTCGGAGGCGGCCGTGCGCCAGCGCGTCCAGAAGCTGCTGGACCAGGGCGTCATGCAGATCGTCGCCGTCACGGACCCGCTCACCGTGGGATTCCGCCGGCAGGCGATGGTCGGCGTCAACGCCGAGGGCGATGTCGAGTCGATCGCGGACGCGCTGACCGCCATGTCGGAAGTCGAGTACGTGGTGATGACCGCGGGCTCGTTCGACATCCTCGCGGAGATCGTCTGCGAGGACGACGACCACCTGCTGGACGTCATCAACAAACGCATCCGGGCACTGCCCGGCGTGCGCTCCACCGAAAGCTTCGTCTACCTGAAGCTGAAGAAGCAGACCTACATGTGGGGAACCCGATAACCGTGAGCCAGAAGGACCTCAGCAAGACCGCGTACGACCACCTGTGGATGCACTTCACCCGCATGTCCTCGTACGAGAACTCGCCCGTCCCGACCATCGTCCGGGGCGAGGGCACCTACATCTACGACGACAAGGGCAAGCGCTACCTCGACGGTCTCGCGGGCCTGTTCGTGGTCCAGGCCGGTCACGGCCGCGTCGAGCTCGCCGAGGCCGCCTTCAAGCAGGCCCAGGAGCTGGCGTTCTTCCCGGTGTGGTCCTACGCCCACCCGAAGGCCGTCGAGCTGGCGGAGCGCCTGGCCGACTACGCCCCCGGCGACCTGAACAAGGTCTTCTTCACCACCGGCGGCGGCGAGGCCGTGGAGACCGCCTGGAAGCTCGCCAAGCAGTACTTCAAGCTCAAGGGCAAGCCGACCAAGTACAAGGTCATCTCCCGCGCGGTCGCCTACCACGGCACCCCGCAGGGCGCCCTGTCCATCACCGGTCTGCCGGCCCTGAAGGCGCCGTTCGAGCCCCTCGTCCCGGGCGCGCACAAGGTGCCGAACACCAACATCTACCGCGCCCCGCTCTTCGGCGACGACCCGGAGGCCTTCGGCCGCTGGGCCGCCGACCAGATCGAGCAGCAGATCCTCTTCGAGGGCCCCGACACCGTCGCCGCGGTCTTCCTGGAGCCGGTCCAGAACGCGGGCGGCTGCTTCCCGCCCCCGCCCGGCTACTTCCAGCGGGTCCGCGAGATCTGCGACCAGTACGACGTGCTGCTCGTCTCCGACGAGGTCATCTGCGCCTTCGGCCGCCTCGGCACGATGTTCGCCTGTGACAAGTTCGGCTACGTCCCGGACATGATCACCTGCGCCAAGGGCATGACCTCGGGCTACTCCCCGATCGGCGCCTGCATCATCTCCGACAAGCTCGCCGAGCCGTTCTACAAGGGCGACAACACCTTCCTGCACGGCTACACCTTCGGCGGCCACCCGGTGTCGGCGGCGGTGGGCCTCGCCAACCTCGACCTGTTCGAGCGCGAGGGCATCAACCAGCACGTGCTCGACAACGAGGGCGCGTTCCTGTCCACCCTGCAGAAGCTGCACGACCTGCCGATCGTCGGCGACGTCCGCGGCAACGGCTTCTTCTACGGCATCGAGCTGGTCAAGGACAAGGCCACGAAGGAGTCCTTCAACGACGAGGAGACCGAGCGCGTCCTGTACGGCTTCCTCTCCAAGGCCCTGTTCGACAACGGCCTGTACTGCCGTGCCGACGACCGTGGCGACCCGGTCGTCCAGCTCGCCCCGCCGCTGATCTCCAACCAGGAGACCTTCGACGAGATCGAGCAGATCCTGCGCGCCACGCTGACGGAGGCGTGGACGAAGCTCTGATCATCGGATCAGCAGCCCGATCCGGCCCCGGCGCCGTCCGTTCGAGTGAGAACGACGGCCCGGGGCCGTGTGCTGTCCGGGCTCGGCCCCCATACCTGCCTAGCGTGCACGTGACCGATCGGCCCAGCCTTCGTTCCCCCAGATGGGGGATCGGACGCGGGAAAACGGATCAGAACCGAGGTGTACGCCCATGGAGGCCCCGCCGGACAACGACGTGCTGTGGGCACGCTCTCTGCACTTCCGCCACCAGGACGGCTCGCCCGGGGTCACCGGTGTCTCGCTCGGCGTGCGGGAGGGCGAGATCCTCGCCGTCAGCGGGCCGCGCGGCAGCGGCAAGACCACGCTGCTGAGGTGCCTGTCCGGTCTGGTCCCGGCGCAGCACGGCGAGGTCTGGTTCAACAGCACGGCCGTACACCGGATGGGCCCGCTCACCCGCGAACGGCTCCGGCGCGACCGCTTCGGCTGGATCGACCCGGCCCCGGCGCTGGTCCCCGAGCTGAACGTCTGGGAGAACACCGCGCTGCCCCTGATGCTGCGCGGCACCGGCCGCCGCCGGGCCAAGGTGGCCGCGCTGGAGTGGCTGGAGCGCCTCGACGTCGGCGACCGGGCCCGCAGCCATCCGGCGGAGCTCCAGCAGGCCGAACGCCAGCGCGTCTGCATCGCCCGCGCCCTCGCGCCCTCGCCCACGGTCCTCTTCGCGGACGAGCCGACGGCACCGCTGCACCGCGCCGACCGCGCCCATGTGCTGCGCACCCTCACCACGGCGGCCCGCTCGCACGGCATCACGGTCGTCCTCGCCACGCACGACGCGGAGACGGCGGCCCTCGCCGACCGCAGGGTGTCGCTCCTGGACGGGCGCCGGGTGAACACGGTCCACCTGCCGCCGGTCCCCGAAGCGGAGGGCCGGGCCGAGTGCTCGCTCTCCGTCTGACCCGCGCCGCCCGCCCGGCCGTCCACCTTCGTCGCCTCCTGGTGGCCACGGCGGCCGCCGGCACGGGCTTCCTGCTGCTGTCCGCCCTCGGCTACGCGATGGTCCACCCGACCCACTCGACGGCCGCGCTGCTGCGCCTGTCGTGGTGCGCGATCCCGCTGGCAGCCACGGTGTACCTGGCGATCGCGGTGGCCCGCACCGACCCCGGCACCAAGCCGCGCCCGGGACTGTCCGCCCTGGGCCTGGGCCCGGGCCGGCTGATG
Source organism: Streptomyces sp. NPDC007157 (assembly GCF_040634235.1). NCBI lineage: Bacteria > Bacillati > Actinomycetota > Actinomycetes > Kitasatosporales > Streptomycetaceae > Streptomyces > Streptomyces sp. NPDC007157. The sequence goes on along the minus strand of NZ_JBEYFE010000009.1, from coordinate 247,586 downwards.
GCCATCGCCGCCCTGAACACGGCCCTGGCCTGCACCCTGGGCTCGCTGCTCGCCCTGCTGGTCTTCCTCCACCTGCGCGGCGACCTCACCGGCATGCCTTTCGACGGCGCGGCGAAGGACTTCCTGGCGGCGAACAGGTCCCTGCCCGTACCGGCGGCCCTGACGCTCCTGGCCGTGCTCCCGGTGCTCGCGTCCATGGCGGTGGCGGTGACCCTCCGGCCGAGGGACCTGCCGGGCCCGGCGGGCCGGGGACGGGTGTACGGCCGCTTCGGGGCCTTCGGGAGATCGGCGAAGCGCGAGACCTTCGGCACCTACGGCCGCTTCGGAGCCCGGTTCTTCCGCGCTCCCGCTGGCGGCCCCCGGCCGACGACCGGCACCCGACCGCTTCAGTCCGCGGGCGGTCGTGCCGCCGGCGACACCCCCTCCGGGGAAGGCTCCCCGCAGGTGCCGGGAAGCGAGGCCCCGCCCACCCCGGCCGCGGGTGACGGCGCGCCGGAAGCCCCGGACCACGTACCCGGCCTCCCGGCCCTCGGCACCGCTCCCACCGGCCTCCCCTGGGGCATCGCCGTGTTCGCGGCGGGTCTCGCCGTGGAGTCCTACGCCGGCGCCACCGAAGCCACCCCCCGGACCAGCCTCCCGGGCGGCCTGGCCGTGGGCCCCGTCGGCGTCCTCGCCGGGTGGGCCCTCACCGCCCTCGGCCTGATCCTCGCCGCCCCCGGCCTCACCCATCTCTGCGGCCGCCTCCTGCAGACCCTCCGCCCCGGCGCCCTCCGGCTCCTGGCCGGCCGTGGCCTGATGGCCGAGGCCACCCGTATCGGCCGCCCCCTCGGTGTCGTCTGCGCGGTGGCGTCCGCGGCCTTCGCGGCCCGCACGCTCTACGACGACGGAGACGCCCTCGTCCCCGGCCCGCTCACCACCCTCGGCGGTGTCGTGGTCGCCGGCTGCGCGCTGGCCACTCTCCTGACCGCGGCCGTGGAGGCCCGCCAGTCCCGTGCCGACACCACCGAGGCCCTGCTCCGCCTGGGCGCGCCGGCCACCGTGCTGCGCAGCGCCGCGGCCCTGCGCAGCGGCGCCCTGCTGGCCCTCTTCACCCCCCTCACCCTGCTCGTCGCCGACCTGGCCGCGCTGCCGCTGGCCCGCTGAGACGCCGCAGGGACATCGCGGCGGAAGATTCCGAACCCACCGATGACTTTCGCACCTCCCTTCGGTCTGACCCCCCGAACGGCACGACACCCGAGGGAGAGGTCCCCATGTACCAGCAGATGATCTTCGTGAACCTGGCCACCAACGACGTCGCCGCGTCGCGGAAGTTCTTCACGGAGCTCGGCTACTCGATCAACCCGCAGTTCAGCACCGACGACTGCTCCTGTGTCGTGATCAGCGACACGATCATCGCGATGCTGCTGAGCAAGCAGCGCTACGCCGACTTCACGAAGAAGGAGATCGCCGACTCGACGAAGACCAGCGAGGTCCTGATCTGTCTGAGCGCGGAGAGCCGCGAGAAGGTCGACGAGCTGGTGGAGAAGGCGGTCGCGGCCGGCGGCACGGCGAACGAGGACGTCCAGGACCAGGGCTTCATGTACGGCCGTTCCTTCGAGGACCTCGACGGCCACAGCTGGGAGGTCGTGTGGATGGACCCGGCGGCGGTGCAGGGCTGACCGGCCCGGCCCCGCCCGCTCCTTCCGTACGAACCTCTACGAACCCCTGAGAACCCCAACGAATCGCCACGAACAGCTGTGCCAGCATGGGCGGGTGCATCCGACACCCGCCCAGCCGCAGCCCAACCGTGCCGCCCGCGACCGCGAGATCGAGTCCCTCGCCGAGTTCGACGAGGTCGTCGCCGCGCACGGCACGCTCACCCAGTACCGCGTCCAGGCCGTCGACCTGACGGACCGTACGGACGCCCTGCTCACCACCGACACCACCGGCGCCGTCTTCCTCGGCTGCCCGATGTCGGCCGAGGCCGCCGCCCGGGTCCGCGCCTCGGGCGCCCTGGTGTTCCCGCCCGTCCCCGACCTCCCCTTCGACCCCTACCGCGCCTTCGTGTACACGCCCGACGAACTGTTCGACGCGCTCGGCGAGGGCTACGAGGCGACCCCGGACGCCCGTTCGTACGCCTGGTTCCAGCAGACCAAGGCGGACGGCGACATATTCGCCTCGATGCTCCGCTCCATCCATGACGACGCGGTCTCCGACGCGCTCGACGAACTCCTCGCCGGCGCCCGGGTGGTGGGCGTCATGGGCGGGCACGCGATGGCACGCGGCACGGCGGAGTACGCCGGTGCCGCGCGGCTCGGCCGGGAACTGGCCCGCGCCGGCCTCACGGTGGCGACCGGGGGCGGCCCAGGCGCGATGGAGGCGGCGAACCTGGGCGCGTACGCGGCGCCCTTCGACGACGGGATGCTGGAGGAGGCGCTGGGGCTCCTCGCCGAGGCGCCGTCGTTCCGGCCGTCGGTCACCGACTGGGCGCGGGCCGCCTTCGAGGTCCGCGAGCGCTGGCCGGACGGCGGTCCCTCGGTCGGCATCCCCACCTGGTTCTACGGCCACGAGCCGCCGAACGCCTTCGCCGCGCACATCGCCAAGTACTTCGCCAACGCCACCCGCGAGGACGGCCTGCTGGCCCGCTCCAACGCCGGTGTGGTGTTCCTGCCGGGCGCCGCCGGGACCGTACAGGAGATCTTCGACAACGCGACACCCAACTACTACGAGTCGCGGGGCGAGCCGACCCCGATGGTGCTCGTGAACGAGGCGCACTGGAGCGAGCGGCTGCCGGCTTGGCAGCTGCTGACCTCGCTTGCCCGGGAGCGGTCGATGGCGTCCCGTATCGCCCTGGTTGACCGGATCGAGCAGGCTTCCGCGGCGCTGAAACGTCTCGGCAGCTAACAAGCAGGTAAAGTCAACGCACGTGGACCGCATATGCATTGACACTACTTACGGCAAACTTATAGACCTGTGAGCCTCCTGGGGTTGCTGATGCCTCCCTTCGCGTTGCGTCAACTCCCCCACACCCCCCCCGCAGTTATGCACTCAGTAAGGACAAACGTGTCCATATCCCGCCGCAGTGCACGTCGTTCCGTGCGCATCCTGGGAGTTGCCGCTGCGTCGGCCGCGCTGACGCTCGGCGTCTCCGGTTCCGCCCTCGCGTGCAACATCTCTGATTTCTCCGCCGAAGCCACCTGCGACGGCGCCAATGGTGTCATTACGGTCACCGACACCGACGCCTCCGGTACCTCGGCAACGATCACCGTCTTCCTCGAGAGCAACGGCGGCGACGCGAAGCAGGTCGGCACCGCCCAGACCGTCAAGGGCTCCAAGGCGGGCACGCCGGTCACCTTCTCCGAGGACTGGCAGCCGAACGCGGTGTACCGCGTCCACGTCAAGGTCGACAGTGGCAGGATCCAGATCGACAAGGACATCACGCCCAACCTGACCACCTCGTCCACCGCCTGCAAGGGCGAGGAGAGCTCCAGCCCGTCCCCGTCGGAGTCGGCCACCCCGGCGCCGTCGGAGTCCGCGTCCACTCCGGCCGAGTCCGACTCCGCGACCCCGTCGGCCTCGGAGAGCAGCAGCACCGCCCCGGCGGGCGCGTCGGACAACGCCCCGTCCCCGGCGGTCGGTGACTCGAACCTCGCCGAGACCGGTGCCAACTCCAACACCGGTCTGATCGCCGGCGTCGCGGGCGCGCTCGTCGTGGTCGGCGGCGGCGCCGTGTGGTTCGGCATGCGCCGTCGTGGGGCGAACAGCGGAAGCTGACGCACCCGCCGCAGTACACCGTCGAGGCCCGTCCCCGTATCCCCGGGGGACGGGCCTCGACCGTGTCCTGCCGCCCTTCAGTCCAGTACGACGGTCTCCGCCGCGTCGAACTCGACGCCCACCGTGTCCCCGGCCGCCGGCGCCTCCCGCAGCGCGCAGGCCGCCTCCAGGCGCGGGCCGTCCTGGGGCTGGAGATGGACGGTGACATGGGTGCCCTGGAAGGTACGGGCGGTCACCGTGCAGGGCAGCCCCGCGTCGGCGGCGACAAGTCGTACGCCCGCGGGTCGCACCAGCAGCGTCCGCGCACCCCGGCCCGATCCCTCGGGCACCGGCAGCTTCCCCCAGGGCGTCACCGCGGCCGAGCCCTCGACGCTCGCCCGGACCACGTTGCCGAAGCCGAGGAAGCGCGCCACGAACTCGTCGGCCGGCCGCTGCCAGACATCGAGGGGAGTGCCGGACTGGGCGATCCGGCCGTCCCGCATCACCACCACCCGGTCGGCCAGCGCGAAGGCCTCGCCCTGGTCGTGGGTGACCGCGAGCACGGTCGTACCCAACCGCCCGAACAGTTCCCGCAGTTCGACCACCAGCCGCTCCCGCAGCGAGCGGTCGAGCTGCCCCAGCGGCTCGTCGAGCATCAGCAGCCGGGGCCGGGGCGCCAGCGCCCGCGCGAGCGCGACCCGCTGCTGCTCGCCACCGGAGAGCCCGGCAACCGCCCGCCGCGCGGCCCCCGGCAGCCCGACCAGCTCCAGCAACTCGGCAACCCGGTCGGCCTGTTGCGCCTTACCGGCGCCACGCATCCGGAGCCCGAAGGCCACGTTCCCGCCCACGTCCCGCTGCGGGAACAGCTGATGATCCTGGAACATCAGCCCGACCCCGCGCTGATGGGCCGGCACCCGCACCTGGTCCTGCCCGTCGAGCAACACCCGCCCAGCGTCCGGTGGTTGCAGCCCCGCAACCACCCGCAGCAGCGTCGACTTGCCGCTTCCGCTCGGCCCGAGCACGCACACCACCTCGTGCTCGGCGACCTGGAGGTCCACGGCGTCGAGCACGGGCCGCCCGCCGAACCGCACGGTGGCCTGCTCCAGTTCGAGAAGCGGCATCAGAACTCCCCCGTCCGGTCGGTCCGCAGTCGCTCCAGTACCAGCAGCGCCACCGCGCACACCACCATCAGAATCGTGGAAAGGGCCATCGCCTGGCCGTAGTTGAGATCTCCGGGGCGGGACAGCAACCGCGCCACGGCCACCGGCAGCGTCGGGTTGTCCGGTCGGGCGATGAACACCGTGGCGCCGAACTCCCCCAGCGACACCGCGAAGGCGAAGCCCGCCGCGACCAGCAACGCCCGTCGCACCATCGGCAGATCGACCTCCCGCCACACCCGCCACGGCGAGGCCCCGAGCACGGCCGCCGCCTCCCGCAGCCGTCCGTCCACGGCACGCAGCACGGGCAGCATGGTCCGTACGACGAACGGCACCCCGACCAGCGCCTGCGCGAGCGGCACCAGGATCCAGGACTGCCGCAGATCCAGCGGCGGCTTGTCGAGCGCGATCAGGAACCCGAAGCCGACGGTCACCGCGGACACCCCGAGCGGCAGCATCAGCAGTGCGTCGAAGCCCCGTACCAGCCGCCCCGCGTCCCGCCGGGCCAGTGCGGCGGCGGCCAGCCCGCCGATCAGCACGGCGATGGCGGTCGCGGCGACGGCGTATTCGAGCGAACTGACCACCGACTGGATGGGCGCGACCAGGAAGGTGCCCCCGTCGGCGTCACCCAGCGCCCGGTAGTAGCCGAACCCCCCGTCGAACGACCGGCGTACCAGCACGGCCAGCGGCAGCACGAGGAGCACGGCGATGGTGGCGAGGACCGCGCCGAGCAGCGCCCACTGCCCGGCGCCGCGCGGCCGGCGTGCCGTCACCGACGGGTCCACCAGCCGCAGCGCGCTCTCCCGCCGCCGTACCGTCCACGCGTGCACGGCGAGGATCGCGCCGACCGCGACGAACTGCACGATCGTGAGAACGGCGGCCGTGGAGAGGTCGAAGATCTCGGAGGTCTGCCGGTAGATCTCCACTTCGAGGGTGGAGAAGGTGGGGCCGCCGAGGATCTGCACCACACCGAAGGAGGTGAAGGTGAACAGGAAGACCATCAGCGCCGCGGCGGCCACGGCGGGCACCAGCGCGGGCAGGGTGACCTTCCGCCAGGCACCCAGCGGTGAGACGCCGAGCATCCGCGCGGCCTCCTCCTGCCGCGGGTCCAGTTGGGCCCAGAGCCCGCCCACGGTCCGTACGACGACGGCGTAGTTGAAGAAGACATGCGCGAGCAGGATGGCCCAGACGGTGGTGTCCAGCCGTACGCCCCACAGCTCGTCCAGCAGTCCGCCGCGGCCGACCAGCGCCAGGAACGCCGTACCGACCACCACCGTCGGCAGTACGAACGGCACGGTGACCACCGCTCGCAGCACCTGCTTGCCCGGGAAGTCCAGGCGGGCGAAGACATAGGCGGCCGGCAGCGCGGCCAGCAGGGTGAGCGCGGTGGAGGCGAGCGCCTGCCAGGTGGTGAACCACAGGACGTGCCGGATGTCGGACTGGCCGACGACGTCGGCGATCCGTCCGAACCGCCACACCCCGTCGGCCTTCAGCCCGCGCGTGACGATCGCCGTGACCGGCCAGGCGAAGAAGACGGCGAAGAACGCGACGGGCACGGCCATCAGGCCGAGCCGCGCCACGCTCCCGCGCCTGCCGGCTGCTTGAGTACCGGCTACTTGAGTACGAGCGAGGTCCACGTCTTGACCCACTGGTCACGGTTGGCGGCGATCTTGTCGGGCGCCATGGTCTCGGGGTCCTTCGCGGCGGGACCGTACTTCGTGAACTCGGCGGGCACGCCGGCTCCCTCGACCACCGGATACACGAACATGTTCAACGGCATGTCCTCCTGGAACTCCTTGGAGACCAGGAAGTCGATGAGCGCCTTGCCGCCCCGGGTGTTCCCGGCGTTGCTCAGCAGCCCGGCGAACTCGATCTGCCGGAAGCAGGTGCCGGTCGCGACGCCGGTGGGCGCGGTGCTGGGCTTCGGGTCGGCGTAGATGACCTCGGCGGGCGGGGAGGAGGCGTACGACACGACGAGCGGCCGGTCGCCCTTCGCCTTCCGGCCGCCGGCCGAGCCGGAGAACTCCTCGTTGTAGGCCTGCTCCCAGCCGTCGACGACCTTGACGCCGTTCTCCTTGAGCTTCTTCCAGTAGCCCTGCCAGCTTCCCCCGCTCTCGGCTTCGCTCGAACCGGAGGTGCCACCGTCGCCGTACTGGGCGGCGCTCCCGAGCAGGAATCCCAGCCCCGGCGAGGAGGTCGCCGCGTTCTCGGTGACGAGGAGGTTCTTGTACTGCGGCTTGACGAGATCGGCGTAGGACGTGGGCGGGGTCAGCTTGTGCTTGCTGAAGTAGGCCTTGTCGTAGTTGACGCAGATGTCGCCGTAGTCGATGGGCGTGACCCGGTGCTTGCCCGCGTCGAGTTGGTAGTCCGTGCCGACCTGGTCGAGGCCCTTGGCCACGTACGGCTGGAAGAGGCCGTTGTCGAGGGCGCGGGAGAGCAGTGTGTTGTCGACGCCGAAGAAGACGTCGCCCTGCGGGTTGTCCTTGGTCAGGATCGCCTTGTTGACGGCCTGGCCGGCGTCGCCGTCCTTGAGGACCTTCACGTGGTAGCCGGACTGCTTCTCGAAGTCCTGGAGCACGCTCTTGGAGACGGCCCATGAGTCGTGGCTGACCAGGGTGACGGTCTTGGAGTCCGCTGCGGAGCCGCCGGACGACCCGCACGCGGACAGCGTGACGAGACCGAGCCCGACGGCCGCGGCCAAGAAGGTCTTGGTGTGCACTGGTGTTTTCCTCCTGGGGTGGACCAGGAAGAGACGCGGCCCCACCCGGTGGAACCACCCGGGCAGGGCACAACAGCTTGAGTGATGACCGAACTTCCTACCCAGAATGACCTGGGCGAGGTTCAGAGGGTCTGCGGCCCGATTGCCGCACTCTCAGCGCTGTGGCGCTCCCCTGTCGGAATATGAAGATGTCGATATGAAGATGTCAGTGTACGAAGATGCCAGTGTACGAAGGTGTCGACGTACGACGATATGGCTGTACGGCCCTCAGATTACCGCTCGGTGGCCGCGAGCTGACCGCACGCTCCGTCGATCTCCTGCCCGCGGGTGTCCCGGACGGTGACGGGCACCCCATGCGCGGCGATCGCCTCGACGAACGCCTTCTCGTCCTCGGGCCGCGAGGCGGTCCACTTCGAGCCCGGTGTCGGGTTCAGCGGGATGAGGTTGACGTGCACGGGCTTGCCCTTGAGCAGGCGGCCCAGCCGGTCGCCCCGCCACGCCTGGTCGTTGATGTCGCGAATGAGGGCGTACTCGATCGACAGCCGACGCCCGCTCTTCTCCACGTACTCGAACCCGGCGTCGAGGACCTCGCGCACCTTCCACCGCGTGTTCACGGGGACGAGGGTGTCGCGCAGCTCGTCGTCGGGGGCGTGCAGGGAGATCGCGAGCCGGCACTTGAGGCCCTCGTCGGCGAGCCGGTGGATGGCCGGCACGAGCCCGACCGTCGACACGGTGATCCCGCGCTGCGACAGACCCAGCCCGTCCGGGGCCGGATCGGTGAGCGCGCGGATGGCGGTGACGACCCGCTTGTAGTTGGCGAGGGGCTCGCCCATGCCCATGAAGACGATGTTGGAGAGCCGCGCCGGACCGCCGGGCACCTCCCCGTCCCTGAGTGCCCGCATCCCGTCCACGATCTGGTGGACGATCTCCGCGGTGGACAGATTCCGGTCCAGACCCGCCTGCCCGGTCGCGCAGAACGGGCAGTTCATCCCGCACCCCGCCTGTGAGCTGATGCACATGGTCACCCGGTCCGGGTAGCGCATCAGCACGGACTCGACGAGCGTGCCGTCGAAGAGCCGCCACAGCGTCTTGCGGGTGGTGCCCTCGTCCGTCGACAGATGCCGGACGACGGTCATCAGCTCGGGGAACAGCGCGTCCCGCAGCCGGTCCCGGGAGCCTGCGGGGATGTCCGTCCACTGCTCGGGGTCGTGCGCGTACCGCGCGAAGTAGTGCTGCGAGAGCTGCTTGGCACGGAACGGCTTCTCACCGATCTCGGCCACCGCGTCCTTGCGCTCGGCAGGCGTGAGGTCGGCGAGATGCCGCGGCGGCTTCTTGGCTCCGCGCGGCGCGACAAAAGTAAGTTCTCCGGGCTTAGGCATGGCCCAACCAGTGTCGCAGATCCAATCGGGTGACCCGCGACCGACGATCTGGGGGCCTGTCGCTGACGGTCGTCATCTGTCGTCGCCGGTCCCCGAAGCAAGACGGACGGCCCCCGGCCTTCGGACGCTAGACACTGTGGGGCGGCGGGTCCGCCACCTCTGGCTGCAACCGCTTGCTCGAGCGTGTGCCCACCGCGTGCCCGACGACGTAGGCACAGAAGACGAGCGTAAGGACTCCGGCCACTTGCGCGGTCTTGTTGCCCTCGATGATCGCAGCGTGCCCGAGTTCGTACATCAAGTAGACCGCCACCGCGCACAGAATCCAGTGCCACGCGCTTGTCACCAGGTCACGGGCAGGGTGCGCGGTCCGCGGATCAGCCCCTGGCGCTGGAACTCGACCTCCTCGGGAGGCACGGCCAGCCGGATGCCGGGGAAGCGGGTGAGGACCGAGCCGATCATGATCTCGGCCTCCATACGGGCCATGATGGCGGCCATGCAGTGGTGCGGACCGTGCCCGAAGGCCAGGTGGGGGCCGTCGGCGCGGTCGAAGTCCAGCTCGTCGGGGTCGGTGAAGACCGCGGGGTCACGGTTGGCGGCGACGTACGCGTTGTAGACGACCTCACCGGCCCGGATCAGCTGGCCGCCGACCTCGACGTCCTCGACGGCGACCCGTGGGATGCCGACGCCGTTGCGGTGCGGGACGTAGCGGAAGAGTTCGTCCACGGCCTTGGGGAGCAGCTCCGGCTCGCGGCGCAGCCGCTCCAGATGGCGGGGGTGGGTGAGCAGCGCGTACATCATCGAGCCGCTGTTGTTGCGGACCGCGTGGCCGCCGCTGACCTGGATGGCGGTGGCCAGGGAGATCGCCTCGTCGGCGGTGATCTCCCCGGACTCGGTGGCCAGTGCCAGCACCCCGGCGAGGTCCTCGCGGGGCTCCTCGCGGCGGTGCTGGAGCAGCTCGGCGATCCGGGCCCGGGTGGCCCGGGCGGCCTCCTTGCCGCGCTCCTCGGAGTCGGGCCCGGCGGACAGCAGGGCCTCGCCGGTCGCCGCCCAGCGGTGCCAGTCCTTCTCGTCGACGCCGAGGAAGTCACGGATCACGGCGATCGGGAAGGGGCCGTGGAGATGCTCCATGAGGTCGGCGGGCGGCCCGGCGGCCGCCATCGCGTCGAGCAGTTCGGCGGCCCGGCGCTCGGCCATCGGCCGCAGCCGCTGCATGGCCTGCCCGGTGAACGCGCGGGCCACGACCCGGCGCAGCCGGTTGTGCCGGGGCGGGTCGATGTACTGCAGGCCCGCCGTCTGCGAGGCCACGGGCTCCGGGCGCATGCTGGTGACGTCACGGCCGACGACCTGTTCCCGGGAGAAGCGGGGGTCGGAGGTGACGAAGCGACAGTCCTCGTACCGGGTGATCAGCCAGGCGTGCCCCTCGCCGTGCGCGAGTTTGATCCGGGTGACCGGCTCGTCGCGCAGCATCTCGTCGAGGAACGGGTCGGGGTCGAGGGCGGGCAGATCGTCGACGGGCCAGACCCGCACCGCAGGAGGCGGGGTCTGGGGCGGGGCGGAGGCCGAGGCCGGGTCGAGGGGCATGGGCACACTCCTGCGCGTCGGAGACACAGCGTCCTCACAGGGAGTCTGCCTCCCACCGGACTGACCATGCGATTTCTGCTGCGTCATCCGGGGCCGACAAGCCGTCGAGCCCCCGCCCTGCGAAGGGCGGGGGCTCGACTACGACAGGTGTACGTCAGCCGCTGCCGACGAAGAGCACCATGAGCGTCGGCAGCGGGGAGTCCAGCCGGTCCATGCCGTGTCGACTCGCCGCTACCGCGGCCCGGCGCCGTGGCCCGACGTCAGCCACTCCCGACGAACAGCACCATCAGCAACCACACCACCGGAGCCGTAGGAAGCAGGGAGTCCAGCCGGTCCATGATGCCGCCGTGGCCCGGGAGCAGGGTGCCCATGTCCTTGATGCCCAGGTCCCGCTTGATCATGGACTCGCCGAGGTCGCCGAGGGTGGCGCTGGCCGCTACCGCGAGGCCCAGCAGCAGGCCCTGCCACCAGGTGCCGTCGTCGATCAGGAACTGCATGCACAGGGCGCCCGCCGCCATGGCGAACAGCACCGCGCCGACCAGGCCCTCGCGGGTCTTGCCGGGGCTGATGCGCGGGGCGAGCTTGTGGGTGCCGAAACGCCAGCCGACCGCGTAGGCACCGGTGTCGCTGACCACCGTGAGGAGCAGGAAGGTGATCACCCGGCGGGGGCCGTCGTCGGCGGCGAGCATCATCGAGACGAAGGTCGCCAGGAAAGGCACGTAGAACGCCGCGAAGAGACCCGCCGTGACGTCCCTGAGATAGCCCTCCGGCGGTTCCGTCATCCGCCAGACCAGAACGGCCAGCCCGGTGAGCGCCAGGGCGACCCAGGCACCCTCGGCACCGCGGGCGTAGCCGGCGACCACCATCGCCGCGCCGCCCAGTGCCAGCGGGACCAGGGGCGCCTTGATGCCCTTGCGCTCCTGCAGCCGGCTGGTCAGCTCCCACAGGCCCACCACGACCGCGACCGCGACCACGCCGACGAAGACGGCCTTGACGACGAACAGGGACGCCACGATCACGACGCCCAGTCCGACGCCGACCCCTATCGCCGCGCCCAGATCCCGACCCGCGCTCTTCTTCTGCGGCGCGGGCGCCGGCTGCGGGGCGTCGGGCATGGGCTCCGGATTCTGCGGCGCCGCCGCATGGGGCAGAGGCTGCGCCGACGGGGTGTCGTTGCGGTACGTCCCGTCGCGAGACGTACCGTCCTGGAACGTCTCGTCTCGGAACAGGGGGCCGCTCAGCCGAGAGGCCCCCCGGTCGTCGTCCTGGTCTCCGCCGTACGCGGGTACGTCGTCGGGCACGATCGGCATGGGGCGAGTCTGCTGCGCGTCATGCGCATCGTACGCGGGACCCGCCGGGGCGGCTCCCTGGACATGCCCCTGGCCATAGCCATGGGCATAGCCCTGGTCGTACCCCTGGCCGGGAGCCTGTTGGTACCCCTGACCGTGGCCGGAACCGTTGGCGTGACCATGGCCCTGGACAGGAACCTGGTCGTACCCCTGGCCTTGGACGGGACCCTGGTCGTCGTACCCCCGGCCCTCGGCAGGACCCTGGTCGTACCCCTGGCCGGCGCCCTGATCGGTCGGCCCCCAGTACCCGGCCGGTGATCCGGCCTGCCCGGCCTGCGGACCGGCGTGTGGCGGCGCTCCCCAGGATGAGTCGTTCATCAGACTTCGAGAAGCTCCGCTTCCTTGTGCTTGAGGAGCTCGTCCACCTGTGCGACGTACTTCGCGGTGGTGTCGTCGAGCTCCTTCTCGGCGCGACGGCCCTCGTCCTCGCCGACCTCGCCGTCCTTGATCAGCTTGTCGATGGCGTCCTTGGCCTTACGACGGACGGAACGGATGGACACCCGGGAGTCCTCCGCCTTGCTCTTGGCGACCTTGATGTAGTCGCGGCGGCGCTCCTCGGTCAGCTCCGGGAACACCACCCGGATGATGTTGCCGTCGTTGCTCGGGTTGACGCCCAGGTCCGAGTCGCGGATCGCCTGCTCGATGTTGCGCAGCGCGCTCTTGTCGAACGGGGTCACGACCGCCATGCGCGGTTCCGGCACGGAGAACGAGGCCAGCTGGTTGATCGGCGTCGGCGCGCCGTAGTAGTCGGCCACGATCTTGTTGAACATCGCCGGGTGCGCACGACCGGTGCGGATCGCGGCGAAGTCCTCCTTGGCGACCACGACGGCCTTCTCCATCTTCTCCTCGGCCTCGAGGAGGGTCTCTTCGATCACCACTTGCTCCTGCGTGTCTTGAGTAAGGCCCGGCTGCGGTTCCTGTACGGGCGGCGGCCGGCTGCGTCGCGTCTTCTTTCCTGCACGGTTCCCGACCGGCAGGACATTGTCCATCCCCCGGTCAGGGTGCGTCAGGCGGTACCGGTCAGGCCCGGCTGCCCTGGTCACCCACCAGCGTGCCGATCTTCTCACCCTTGACGGCCCGTGCGATATTGCCCTCCACGAGCAGCTCGAACACCAGGATCGGCAGCTTGTTGTCGCGGCAGAGCGTGATCGCCGTGGCGTCGGCGACCTTGAGTTCGCGGGTGATGACCTCGCCGTAGCCGAGGGAGTCGAACTTGACGGCGTCCGGGTTCTTCTTCGGATCGGAGTCGTAGACCCCGTCCACGCCGTTCTTGCCCATGAGCAGCGCCTCGGCGTCGATCTCCAGGGCGCGCTGGGCGGCGGTGGTGTCGGTGGAGAAGTACGGCATGCCCATTCCGGCGCCGAAGATGACCACGCGGCCCTTCTCCAGGTGGCGCACGGCGCGCAGCGGGATGTACGGCTCGGCGACCTGTCCCATGGTGATCGCGGTCTGCACCCGGCTGTCGATGCCCTCCTTCTCCAGGAAGTCCTGGAGGGCCAGGCAGTTCATCACCGTGCCGAGCATGCCCATGTAGTCCGAGCGGGCCCGGTCCATGCCGCGCTGCTGGAGCTCGGCGCCGCGGAAGAAGTTGCCGCCGCCGATGACGACGGCGACCTCGGCGCCGTCGCGGACGACGGCCGCGATCTCACGGGCGATCTTGTGCACCACGTCGGGGTCCACGCCCAGGCCGCCGCCACCGGCGAACGCCTCTCCGGACAGCTTCAGCAGAAACCGGCCGCCTACTTTGCCGTCGTCGCTCTTCTGAGCCTTGGTGGTCATGGAGATCCCGCCTCTTTCACGTGGTGCACATACGAAGAAGGCCATTGCCGGTGGGGTCGCTTTTCGCTGCCCATGCGCGGCAATGGCCTCCTCGTCAGATCTGCTGCCGTCCGTCACGACCCTGGGTCTGGCCGGGTACCCGGACGACTGCTGTCGACCGACCCTATCGGGATTTCCCCACGGGTCGCGCGTCGATCGCGGTACGGACTCAGATGCCGACCTTGATGCGCGTGAAGCGCTTCAGGGTGACACCGGCCTCGTCCAGAACCTTCTGGACCGACTTCTTGTTGTCGAGCGCGTACGGCTGGCCGAGCAGCGTGGCGTCCTTGAAGAAGCCGTTCAGACGACCCTCGACGATCTTCGGCAGGGCGGCCTCGGGCTTGCCCTCGGCGCGGGTGGTCTCCTCGGCGATGCGACGCTCGGACTCGACGACGTCGGCCGGCACGTCCTCCTTGGAGAGGTACTTCGGCGCGAAGGCGGCGATGTGCTGGGCGACGCCCTTGGCGATCTCGGCGTTCGGCTTGTCGAGCTCGACGAGGACACCGATCTGCGGGGGCAGGTCGGGCATCGTGCGGTGCATGTACGCGAGCACGAAACCGTCGGCGTACTGCGCGAAGCGCTCCAGGACGATCTTCTCGCCGAGGTTGGCGTTGGCCTCGTCCACGAATGCCTGGACGGTCTTGCCGGGCTCGATCTCGGAGGCGAGCAGGGCGTCCAGGTCCGCGTAGGTGGACTTGGTGACGTGCTCGGCGATGGCGTTGGCGGCGGCCTGGAACTTCTCGCCCTTGGCGACGAAGTCCGTCTCGCACTTCAGCTCGACGAGGACGCCGGAGGAGTTGTCGTCGGCGATGATCGAGACCACGGCGCCGTTCTCGGCGGAGCGGCCCTCGCGCTTGGCGACGCCCTTCTGGCCCTTGATGCGGAGCGCCTCGACAGCCTTGTCGACGTCGCCCTCGGCCTCGTCCAGGGCCTTCTTGCAGTCCATCATGCCGGCGCCGGTGAGCTCACGGAGCTTCTTGACGTCAGCGGCGGTGTAGTTCGCCATGAGTCGTTAAGTCTTTCTCGAAGTCGGGAGATCTGCCCGATCCACGATCCACACGTAGATGTAGAGCGCGAATCTATGGGTGAACGGCGGGGGCGTTCGGGATGTCGCCGCCCCCGCCGTCAACGCTGACGGGTCAGGCCTGCTCGGCGTCCGCGGCGGGCGCCTCGGCCGCAGGGGCCTCGGCCGCGGGGGCCTCGGCCGCGGGGGCCTCCTCGGCAGCCGGGGCCTCGGCAGCCGGGGCCTCGACAGCGGCCTCGGCGGCAGCCGGAGCCTCGGCCTGCTCGGCGTCGGCGACCTTCTCGGTCTCGGCGGAGGTCTGGACCTCGGGCTCGTCGGCCTTCTTCTCGCCCTCGAGCAGGTCGCGCTCCCAGGCCGCCAGCGGCTCGCCCGCGGCCTTGTCGCCCTTGCCCTCGGTGGCGACACCGGAGCGGGAGATGAGGCCCTCGGCCACGGCGTCGGCGATCACGCGGGTGAGCAGGGTGACGGAGCGGATCGCGTCGTCGTTGCCCGGGATCTTGTAGTCGACCTCGTCGGGGTCGCAGTTCGTGTCGAGGATGGCGACGACCGGGATGTTGAGCTTCCGGGCCTCACCGACCGCGATGTGCTCCTTCTTGGTGTCCACGATCCAGACGGCGCTGGGAACCTTGGACATCTCGCGGATACCACCGAGGGTCTTCTCCAGCTTGGCCTTCTCGCGCGACAGCACGAGAAGCTCCTTCTTGGTGAGACCGGACGCGGCGACGTCCTCGAAGTCGATCTGCTCGAGCTCCTTGAGGCGCTGCAGACGCTTGTAGACGGTCGAGAAGTTGGTGAGCATGCCGCCCAGCCAGCGCTGGTTGACGTAGGGCATGCCGACGCGGGTGGCCTGCTCCGCGATGGCCTCCTGCGCCTGCTTCTTCGTGCCGACGAACATGACCGTGCCGCCGTGGGCGACGGTCTCCTTGACGAACTCGTAGGCGCGGTCGATGTACGACAGCGACTGGAGCAGGTCGATGATGTAGATGCCGTTGCGCTCGGTGAAGATGAAGCGCTTCATCTTCGGGTTCCAGCGACGGGTCTGGTGACCGAAGTGGACGCCGCTCTCCAGCAGCTCCCGCATCGTGACGACGGCCATGGCCGTATCTCCTTGAATTTCTCGGTTGTGCCGCGGGGACCGGACGGCTCCCGCGCCTGACGCCCGTTTGCGCTGTGCCACGAAGGACCGAGAAGCGCTGACTCAGATCGTTGTACCGATCTGGTGTCGGGGCGTGCGAAGTCGACCCGGTGACCCGGATCGCCAAAGGAAGTGTACGGGACCCGGGGGGCACCGGGTGACGCCGCTGTCCACAACGGGTGAGTAATCCACAGGTACCGGCCATGATCGGCGGTTTACGGGACGGTTCGGTCATGTGGACGATGCGACGAACGATGCGGTGGGTGGGCGCGGCGGCGGTGCTGCCGTTGCTCCTGGCGGTGACCGGGACCCTGACGGTGACCGGGGCCTGGGGCCGGGCCTGGGCTCTGGCCCGGGCGGAGGATTTCCCGCCTCCTCCGGCGACGGTACCGGCGATCGGCCGCGCCTGGCCGGTGGGGCCACGGCCGCCGGTCCTGCGGGGCTGGGAGCCGCCGGCGACGGTGTACGGCCCCGGGCACCGCGGGGTCGATCTGGGCGCCGCGCCCGGCGCGGAGGTCCGGGCGGTGGCGGCGGGCCGGGTCTCTTTCGCGGGGCGGGTGGCCGGGCGGGGCGTGCTGTCGGTGCGACTCGCCGGGACGGACCTCCGCACGACGTACGAACCGGTGACGGCGCGGGTCGAGAAGGGGGCGGAGGTGGCGGCGGGGCAGGTGGTGGGGACGGTGGAGCCGGTGGGTGCGCACTGTGGTGCACGTGCGTGCGTGCACTGGGGCCTGCTCAGGGGGGATGTGTATGTGAACCCGTTGCTGCTGTTGCCGCCGTGGTTGCTGAACGGGGGTCCGTCGAGACTGCTGCCGGTGCTGGGGGTGCCGCTGCCGAAGGGGTGATCCGGCGGCGGTGGGCGATTGTGCGGGCGCGGACGGGTGGGGGCTGGTCACGCAGTCCCCGCGCCCCTGAAGGGGCGCTGCACTCGCGCCGGCTACCCGGGAAGCCCCCGTCTCAGCCCTGCACACCCCGCAGGGCCATGGCCACAGCCGCTTCCGTGATGACCGTCGGATCCTCCGCCGCGCCCAGCTCGATGCGCCGTACCGCCGCGTCCACAACGCCCTGCACCAGCATCGCCGCCAGCCGGGGCTGCTCGTGCCCGAGCTCCCCCAGCGCCTCCACGATCATCGCGACCAGCCCGCCGTGCGCGGCCCGGATCTTCTCCCGAGCCCCGGCGTCCAGCTCGCTCGCCGAGATCGCGACCACCGCCCGGTGCCGCCGGTTCCCGACCAGCGCCAGCTGCTGCCGCACATAGGCCTCGACCTTGCCCTCGCCGGAGGCCGCCCGCTCCATCGCCGCCTCGACCTCCGCCGCCCACACCGGGAAGTCGACCTCGCACAGCTCCTCGACCACCGCGGCCCGGGAACGGAAGTACTCGTACACGGACGAGCGCGCGAGTCTCGTCCGCTCGGCGAGCGCGGGGAACGTCAGCGCCTCCGTCCCGCCCTCCGACAGGAGGGACCGCGCCGCGTCCAGCAGGGCGGCTCGCTGCATCGACCGGTGCTCGGCCACGGAGGCCGCTCGAATCCTTGGCACGTCAACCACTCTACGGACGCGCCGCGCCGGACGGGAGACAGCGCGACCGGAACACCGGTCACTCCCGGCAGCCACGCCCCGAAATCTCCAGCTCAGCGGCCGAGAGCCGCCGGTCAGCGACCGAAACTCGCCAGCTTCGCCCGCAGCTGCAGCACCGACTTGGTGTGGATCTGGCTGACCCGGCTCTCGGTGACCCCGAGCACGTTGCCGATCTCGGCGAGTGTGAGCCCCTCGTAGTAGTAGAGGGTCACCACGGTCTTCTCCCGTTCCGGCAACGTGTTGATGGCCCGCGCCAGGAACCGCCGCAGTTCCCGGTCCTCGGCCACCTCCACGGGGTTGTCCGCGGCGGTGTCCTCCAGCGTGTCCATGACGCTCAGCCCGTCGCCACCCTCCCCCCCGACGTGCAGCAACTCCTCCAGCGCCACCACGTTGGCCAGCGACAACTGACTGAAGACGGCATGGAGTTCGTCGACCTCGATGCCCAGCTCGGCGGCCACCTCGCCCTCCGAGGGCGTCCTGCGCAGCCGGGCCTCCAGCGTGGCGTACGCCCGCTCGACGTTGCGCGCCTTCTGCCGTACGGACCGGGGGATCCAGTCCAGCGCCCGCAGCTCGTCGATCATCGCGCCCCGGATCCGGGTGATCGCGTACGTCTCGAACTTGATCTCCCGGTCGACGTCGAACTTCTCGATCGCGTCGATGAGCCCGAACACCCCGGACGACACGAAGTCGGCCTGTTCCACATTGGGCGGCAGACCGACGCTCACCCGTCCCGCCACGTACTTCACCAGCGGTGAGTAGTGCAGGATCAGCTGTTCCCGCAGCCGGTCGTCCCCCGTCGCCTTGTACGACCGCCACAGCTCGTCGAGCGTCGAGGGAGCGGGCGGCCGCACGCTGCCACCGTCGCGGGCGGCTGGGGGGATCGCCGCCCGGTCGGACCCGGAGGTGTGCTGGGGCATTCGTCGCCTTGTGCCGTTCTGCCGTGAAGTGCCAGGAAGTGCTGTGATGTGCCGTGAAGGGGGTGAGCGGGGGTGAAGGGTGCGGGTTGGGCGGGGTGTCGGTCCGGTGCCGTTTGGCGCGGTCTGCGTCAGGGCTTTCGTGAGCGTAGCGTGACTGAGGAGTCGCGGTGCGCGAACACCGAGGCTCCACCCCTGCGCGAACCCCCTGCACGGCGCGTCCGGCCGCGTTCGGTGCGTCGCTCTGCGTGATCGGCCGGAGGTGTCAACTCCGGGAATTCCCAAGGGCGTCGGGGGTTCCCCCGGACGGCCGAACACGCTCGGTCAGCGCCGACTCCGACCCTCTCGGACCGAGATCACCGCCTGGCGTGTCAACTTCCAGCCGTCGCCGTGTCGTTCGACGTAACCAAGTGCTCGGAGTTCGTACAGCCTCGCGACGGCCTCGTCCTCGGACGTCTGAGCGCCCCGTGCCACCTCTTCGGGTGACGCCGGCCGGTTCCCGGGCAGGGCGGCCAGGACCCGCCGGGCGCCGGGTTCCAGCAGGTCACGTGGGAGGACGGGCCCGCGTCTGGCCGGTGCCAGCTCGCCCATGTCGCCCACGAGTTCGACGACTTCCGCGGCGTCGGTGACGAGGGCGGCCTCGCCTCTCAGCAGTTCGTGCACCCCGGCCGAGAGGCCGCTGGTGGCGGGGCCGGGCACGCCCATGGTGAACCGGCCGAGCCGCTATGCCGCCCGCGCGGTGACCAGCGAGCCGCTGCGGTGGGCGGCCTCCACGACGACGGTTCCCCTGGTCAGCGCCGCGATCACCCGGTTGCGGAGCACGAACCTGCTCTGCGTCGGATGCTCACCGGGCGGCAACTCCCCCACCACCAGACCCTGTTCCGCGATCCTGCCGATCAACTCGGTGTGCCCGCGCGGGTAGGGCCGGTCGACCCCGCAGGCCAGCACCGCGACGGTGGCACCACCGGCGCCGAGGGCACCGCGGTGGGCGGCGCCGTCCACGCCGTAGGCGCCGCCGGACACCACCACCCAGCCGCGCTCGGCGAGCCCCGCGGCGAGGGTGGCCGCCATGTGCGCCCCGTACTCGGTACAGGCCCGCGCCCCGACGACGGCGACGGCCCGGAGCGCCCACATCCGCAGACTGGGCCGCCCCCGCACCCACAGCCCGAGGGGACGGGCGTCCCCGAGGTCGTCGAGCTGGGTGGGCCACTCGGTGTCGCCGGGGGCGACGAAACGCACGCCGGCCTGCCGTGCCATCACGAGGTCCCGCTCCGGGTCGGCGTGCCCGGCCCTGGCGCGCAGGCCCGCCCAGCGTGTCTCGCTCACCCCGGGCAGCGCGGTCGCCCCGCTCGCACGCAGCCGCCGGGCCACCTCCTGGACCCCGTACTCCCGCAGCCATCGCCCGCCGGTCTCGTCGCCGGGTTCGATGACCCGGGTGAGGAGGATCCGGGCGAGCGGTCCGCCGTCGCTCATGGTGCCGTCCGTTCCAGGACCGCACCGCGCCGGACGCCGGTGCGCAGCTCCAGGGCCAGGTTGACGTCGTTCCCCGAAGGCCGGTCGTGGCCCGCGAGGTCGGCGAGGGTCCAGGCCACGCGCAGCACCCGGTCCAGGCCACGGGCGGTGAGCAGGCCCCGGTCGAGATCCAGTTCGGCGTTGGCGAGCGCGCCGGGCTGTACGTGCCAGCGGGTGCGCAGCTCATGGCCGGGCACCTCGCTGTTGGTGTGCCAGGGCAGCCCCTCGTAGCGGCGGGCGGCTCGCTCCCGGGCCGCGCGCACCCGGTCGGCAACGGCCGCGGAGGGTTCGGCGCCGGTATGGAGCCGCAGCAGCTCCTCCCGGGCGACCGGCTCGACGGTCACCCTGAGGTCCACGCGGTCCAGCAGGGGGCCGGAGAGCCGGGACCGGTACCGCCTGATCGAGGAGGGCCGGCACTCGCAGGTGTCACCGGCGGTGCCGTGCCGGCCGCAGGGGCACGGGTTGGCGGCCAGGTTATGAGGGCCTTTTAAGTCTGTCCGTTGTCCGCAGACTCACCTTCGTGATCCCGCCCATGGCTAGTCGGTGCCGGGGTCCTTCGGGAGGTGGAAGGGAAGGAAAGCGATCTTGATCTCACGACTCGTATCGCCCTTTGCATGGAATACGAAGTCGTGCCGCTCGTCGGTTGCGTGCTTGCCGTCGTGCTTGTAGTTCGAATGTTCTCGGAACTTGATGGTCGCCTTGCTGATGACGTCGCCCGGGGCTCCGGAGCGGATGAACAGCAACAATGCTGCCTTGGTGTCGCGCCAGGTCAAGTAGCCCAGCAGCTGGTCGAGAGTCTCCGTGATGGTCTTGGGACCCTTCCAGATCTTGCACTCACCGATGAAGATATGGCGGTCTTCCACTCGGATGAGGATGTCCGTCTTCCCGGTGTTGTTGAAGACCTCGCCCGCAGCTTGTCCCTCAAAGTGGCTGTTCAGGCCCATGAGTAGGAGGTTCCGGATCTCCTCCTCCCCCATCTTGGCGCTCGTGCCGGGAGACCTCTCCAACGCGTTGCGCTGGTTCCGCAGCACCTCAAGCGCTGCCTCGTATTGGCCATCCTCCAGGGCAGGCTCTGGCCGGAAGGGCTCGGACGTGGCAGTGACTCGGCGGGGAACGATCTTCTTCCGCGTGATCGGGACGCTGTAGGTCTGGGCGTCGGGGCGCTCTCGCATGGGGAACCCGAGCGATGCCTGAAGGTTGCGGTTGTCCAGCACTCGGCCCTTGCGCGCCTGAACCTCCGCAGCGATCTTCTGAGCAGCCAGTGCGTTGTGCGCCTTGATCTGTTCGGTGCTCCAGCCGACCCACTTCTGGATCTCCTCGACCTGATGGTCCAGGTTTCCGCGAACTTGTTGCGGGTCGTGGTTCAGCGGACCCATCCACTGGAGCTTCAGCTCGTTCCCCACAACTTTGGCAACTGGAGCACTCAAGGTGAACTGGCTCGGTCGGAGATAGAGCAGGTCCGGATTGCCGGTGAAGGGGATGGAGATGGTCACGATGGTCTGCCGGATCCGCACGTCTTCGTCGAAGTCTCGGACGGTGCGGTAGCCCTCCTTGACCGGGTCGGCAGTGGTGCCGTCCCGGTCAAGAACGAGGGGTTCGATGAGGAACTTCTGCTCCAACTCCTCGCAGATGTCACTCTCAGGAGTGGTCAGCAGGGAGTCCTCGTCCCACCTGGCGACAACGCGGGTGATGTTCTCCATCTCATGGTTCAGGAAGGATCTGAGTTCCCCGCGCCCGAACAATTTGTTGCTTGAGCTCATCCCTCCAGTGTGGCGGGTGGCACTGACACTGGGGTGTCGAGCGCATTCATTGATGCTCAGCGCGCTGACGACGGTGTTGATCGAGGCTGGTAACCCCTTCAAGAGCCTGGACCCGGTCCTCAAGTTCAGCCTTGTCCAGGGTCAGCTGGCGGATGGCCTCCGCATAGATCCTGACCTGCTTGCGGAGGTCTGTGTTCTCGCGCCGGAGCCGGGCCAAGTCGTCCTCGCGCTTGTTGGTGTCCTTCTCGGTCACCGCCTCCTGGCGTCGGGCGACGAGTTGAGCCTTGAACCACTCGATCAGGTCGGGGTAGTTCCGGTAGAACGTCGCGTGCGTGATGCCGAGCTGCTTCTCGACGTTGATGACGGCGGCGCGTCGGCCGCTGGCCTCGCTCTCGGCGAGTTCGGCCGTCATGGCGCTGCGGACCTGCTCCTCGGTGGGCAGCGGGCGGTTCAAGATGCCTCCGGGGTGACGTCCTGGGCCGGATCGATGGTTTCGGCGAGAAAGTCGACGATCTCTTGTCGACGGGCTTGCAGGCGGTGACGGACGAGTGGGGCGAGCAACTCGCCGCAGGCGAGCTCACGGTCGTATGCGGTCAGAGCGTCCCGCATGTGGGCGAGGTTCTCGCTGGTCAGCGCAACATTGCGGCAGCTCAGGGGCTGGCAGTCGGGCAGCGACGGGCCTTCCATCCCGTCCGACCGATGGCAGAGTGCCCGGTCGCGGTTGTGGACGCAGGTGACGTACTCACCCGGATAGATGTGCGGGTCATGGCGGTTCATGTGCCGCTGGAGCCGCTTGCGGTCGTTGATGACCTTGCCGTCGAACTGGACGTGCCGCTCGAAGGTCGCCAGCCGGCTCTCCGCCTCGGCCGCGGCCGGTCCGGTCAGGCGGTGGAACTCGTGGCTGGTGATCAGGTCGCCGAGCTTCTCCCCGCGGGCGATGGCGTCCTCGGCCTCGACCTCATCGCGGAACCCCGACTCCGAGGTGCCGGCGTAGCCCTCAAACATCTGGACCCTCAGATGCCGGTATTGCAGGGCGCCGGCGATGACGCCGCCGGGACGACGGGCGATGAACCAGGCCAGAGTGCGGCGGAACTGGCTGGTGGTGATCTTCCACTCCTGCTTGTTGACCAGCGGAACGCTGTCGTCCCGTCCGGTGCGGCGGCAGTAGTCGTTGATCCACTGCCCGAAGGCGATGATGTCCTTGTTCGTCGCTGCCGTTGTCTTCGCTTCGTTCCGACCGCCTTGGGCGATGTAGCCGCGCGAGGGCGGCAGCAGTGCGAACAAGAACTTCTGCCGGGCCGGCTGAAGCCGCTTCAGGACCTCGACGGCCCGCTGTGCGGGACCGCTGATCACCCAGGTCGCCTCGACCCCGGTGTCGTCCTCCTCTCCCTTGAAGGCCAGGCTCGTCAGTCGGCGGCGAACCACACGGCCGTCCTCATCCCGCCAGACCTTCACGCATCCGCGCTTGATGTGCTTGACCTCGCTGTCGCGCATGCCAGAAAGGAACGCGATAACGATGTAGCAGGCGGTCTGCAACATGCGGGTCAGCAGCTCGACGTCGTCGTAGTCGATCGGTCCGCGCCAGGGCTGCCCGTCCAGCAGTCCGGCGACCGGCGCCCGCAGATAGGAGCCGTCCGCGACACCCAGCTCGGCGGCGGCCTCCCGGATCAACTTCCCCGCCGCGAACTTGTCCCCCAGACTCGTGCGCTCCACCCGGGCCTCGCGGGCGATGTGGCAGCGGTTGGGTTCGCCCTTCCAGCCCGGCAGCGGGCGCCGCTCGGCCCGGTAGCGGGCCAGGACCCGGGTGGTGGCCTTGGCGACCTGATGGCGTCCGGCGGGTTTCTGACCGCGGCGCCGGCGGGCTGGCATGGACCATCGGTTCAGCTGCCGCCATTCCCCGTGGGCGGTCACGATGTCGTCGGCGAAGTCGTCGACGAAACGGAGAGCCCAGACCAGGTAGGGGGCGTGAACCTGCTCCGGGATGCGGTCGGTGACGTTCTCCCGGCGCCGGGAGGTCGCCGAGCGCGACTGGGGCATCCGCATCGCGGCGACCACGGCGGCCGGGTCGAAGGTCATGGGGTCGTTGGTCTTCGACCGGCACAACCACAGCAGCCTCATGCCCCGGTGGCGGCTGTCCTTGGTGTCCTGGCTGAGCCGCTGACCGGCGATGTAGCGGGCGAACGCCTCGACGTCCGCCGGGATGATCGCGGCGACTTCGGTGATGTCGCGGCTCTCCAGCCACTTGAAGACCATATTCAGCTCGGTCAGATAGCTGCGGATCGAGTCGATCTTGCGGATCGCCTCGCAGCCAGGCGGCAGGTCGCCGCGCAGGAGCGTGAAGCAGATCTCCTTCGCCACTGGGCGGAAGGCCGCGGGGATGCGGCGGAAGTTCAGCACCAACTCGCTCTGGTGGTTCTGCGTCTGAGCGTGCTTGAGAAACCAGATGTCGTCACTGAACCGGGAGGTCTCACTCAGCCTCACTCCGGGGCGCAGAGGGCGCCCTGCCAGGACGAAGGCATCGGCAGGAATGCGCACTCGTCCGCGGTTGAGCACGTTCGGCTGTACTTCACCGACGGTCAGGTCGGTCACGTGGGCTCCTTGAGTCCGTCGAGCAGTTCGGTGGGCAGGTCCTCGGAGGCGTTCGCGCGGGCCTGCTCCTGCTGGGCCTCGGTGAACTTGGGCAGGATCAGGCGCGTGATGATCAGCCAGGTGATGCCGTGGCGGGCGATCCAGTCGTCGACGCCGCGTGCGTCGAGTTCGCCCTGGAGCCATCGCAGCAGCGCGAACAGCTTTGGTAGGTGACGTTCCGCCACCAGCGCGTTCGGGCAGCGCAGGCAGGTCAGGAACGACACGTTGCAGAGCCCGCCGTCGTTCTGGGGGCTGTGCTCGAAGTCGAGGCAGGAGGCCACCAGCGTGTCCAGCTCGCCGCCCATAGCGGCGGTGAGCTTGTCCGCGGTGGTGTCCAGCTTCTCGGCCGCGGCCGCGGGATCGTGCTCAGCCTCCTTGGCCATCTGCTCGTCCAAGATCCGTCCCCGGAAGGCGCGGGCTGACGCCTCGGTGTCCTCAAGGGCCTCGGTGAGGATCTGCTCGGCCCAGTCCCGGATGGTCGGGTCGTTGCGCAGGTAGTGCAGGAACGACACGTCCGGCGTGTTGGTCCGCGACGCGGACGGCAGGTGCCCGCCGACCGCCCGTGTGGTGCGGACTTCGGCCGTCTTCTTCAGCCGGTTCATCGTCAGCGCCAGCGTCTCGGGCTCCGCCTCCTCGTCGGTGGCATCGGCAGTCAGCCCGTGCCGGGCGACCCAGTTGTTCCACTCGAACTGCCGTCCGAGCTTCAGGCCGAACGGGTCGATGTGGCCCTTGGCAGCGCTGCGGGCGGCCTTGAAGTCCTCCGGCCCGCCGGCGGTGTCGCCGGTCCAGATCGACCACACCCGCTCCGACCTGCTGAACACGCGGCTGGGTCCGGCCAGCTCGTTGAGGAGCAGGAACCAGCCGCCGGGGTTGTGCAGTTGGGAGCTCTCGCTCCCGACCTCCCAGTGGATCGTCTGGCGGGTGCGGGCCTTGTTCCGGCGCCGTTTGAGCAGGTTGACCGCGACCGCCCGCCCGTCGAGGAGCCGGAAGTCGGCGGCGAGTTCCTTGATCGTCTCGCCGTTCCGGCCGGAGAGACCCACCCCCATCACCATGAGCGCGGGCAGGTCCTGGGTAGTGAGGAACACCTGTCCCGCGCAGTCCCTCTGCGCGGACAGATCGGGAAGATGTCCGCCGTTGCCTTTGGCCTTCGTCGGCGGTGGAACCTCGCCGGTCCGCAGCATTCGCGCGAGTTCCTCGGCCCGTGACCGCTCGTCCTCGCTGAGGGTGTGCGGGGCTGTCTCGAAGCGCTCGATCAGCGTCCGGGAGGCCCGCAGCCGCTGGCGGATCGCGACCACGTCCTTGCGGGCGGCGGCCATGATCGCCGCGAACTCGCGGTCCGAGTAGCCGGGCGGCGGCTCCTTGGAGTGCACTTCCCTCCAGCGGCCATAGAGCTGTCCGGGCCGGTCCAGATACTCCCGTACTTCCTCTCGCAGCAGACCGGTCGGCTCGACCTCCCTCAGGAGTGATCTGACCTGGGCCATTTCCAGCACGGCGTTGGGTGCCTGGATCGTCATGCGCCGGTGCTGGTCGAAACGCCGCAGGTGAGAGAGGGTCAGTCCGCGCAACGTCCTTGGCGGGCGGGCGAGTTCGCCCAGCCATCTCATCAGCCGTCCGACCACGGCCCAGGCGTAGGTGGCGGCCGCGCGGGTCCGCAGGCCGTCGTCTGTCGGGCCGGTCCTGCGGGCCCAGGCCGCAGCGAGATCGGCGTGGAGCCCGGGACATGGCAGTTCCGCGAACGAGTAGGTGGCCCGTCGGCCGTCCTCTCCGAAGAACTCGACGACCGGGCCGGCCTCCTCACGCACGATTTCCGGCTCGTAGAAGCCCTCCGGCTGGGGCGAGACACGGCCCCGCCCGGTCCGGCGCCGCTGGCTCGGGATCTCAGGCGGCATCGTCCACCGCCTTCTCCTCCAGGTCCTCCGGGTGGACCCCGGTCGGCTCCCAGCCGTCGGGGACCAGCGCCATCCGGGTCTCCATCGCCAACTCTTCCAGGGTGTGCAGGTAAAGCTGCGTGACCTCGATCGACGAGTGCCCCAGTCGCATCCTGACCCAGTTCAGCGGATCGCCGAAGATCCGTTGGAAGGTGAAGCGCTGGCCCGGCGTCATCTCCGCCATCTCCTGGATGTGCCCGCGCATGAGCTGTTCGAGGGTGATCACCGCGAAGCTGTGCCGCAGAACGTGGGGGTGGCAGCTGACCTTCAACCCCAGCCGTTCGCACCGGCCGTTGGCGGTCTTGAAGACCTCCTGCCAGGCCGACGGCTTGCTCGGCATGCCGTACTGGTTCAACCACAAGGCCGCCGGCTCCAGCCCCTGCGGTGTGTCCATCAGCACCCGGCGGCGCTCGTGGTGCTTGAGCTTGGCGATGTTCACGCGCTCGCCGTCGAGCATCACGACCGGCTTGCGCGGGTTGGTGATGATCAGAGGGTTGCGGATGCGCTCGTAGGCACCGCTGTCCCGGGCGTCCTCGACGGCCTCGGCCCGGTCGGTCTCGACGTAGTCCCACACGTCCTTGAGCGGGGATGCCGCGAAGTAGATCCGGCGGGCCGAGCCGCCCTTGGCGATGGCCTTCGGCAGCCACGACCTCATATTCAGCAGGCCCGGAACCAGCTCGGGCAGTTCGAACAGGCTGAGACTGGTCTGCTCGGACAGCCGCAGTCCGGTCCGGATCATCGAGTCGCTGTAGGCCGCGTTCCGCGAGGCGAACCGGCCCCGGAACGAGCGGTCCGGGAGCCCCTCCGGGGTGAATCCCCGCAGTCCCGCATCCCTCCACAGCCGGTAGAGGACCGGCGGCAGCCACTCGACGTCGTTGGAGCGGCCCTCGTGCGAAGCCTCCGCCGGAGTCTCCTCTGTGGTCCGCTTGCGCGGATCGTGGCTCCGAGACTTCCGCTGCCGAAACGGATTGCGCGCGGCGTGTCCCTCACGCAGCGCCCAAATGTAGAACTGGTGGACCGTGGCAACCTCTCGGTCCCACGTTGTCAGTTCCACCCGTGGGCCGGCGATGTCGCTGATCCGCCAGTATTTGAACGCCGCTCGGTCATCTGCCGTGGCGACCTTCCAGCTGCGGCCACCGCGGTTGTCCCACAAGAACTTCAGGAAGCGCTTCAGGTCGTAGGCAACGGCCTCCTGCGTGGTCGTCGGCTCGTTCGCCAGCTCGGTCAGGAAGTAGTCGTTCAGGTCGACGTCGTACCGGCCGAGCGGGTCAATCAGGTACGGCGATCCGTCCTCGACCCCCCGCGCGTCCAGCCAGTCACCAAGGTCATCAAGTCCGGCCAGCATCTCCGCACCGGCCCGCGGCTGAGGCAGCTCACGACGCGTGAAGAACACCCGCCACCCCAGCACGCCCGTATCTCTCGTTCGCACGGCTGGACGCTAACAAGGACATGTCCGAACCCGCATAAGACAAGACCATGAGGAACTTCGCCGGCATCCGCAGCATCCCGGCGGCCCGGGCGACCACGACGTGCCCGGACTCCAGCGGCTGGCGCAGGGCGTCCAGGACGCTGCTGTGGAACTCGGCGGCCTCGTCCAGGAAGAGCACGCCGTGGTGGGCCAGGGACACCGCTCCGGGGCGTGGCAGGCCGGTTCCGCCGCCGACCAGCGAGGCCATGGTGGCCGAGTGGTGCGGAGCGCAGTAGGGCGCCCGGTCGACGAGTGGATGGCCCGGCGGCAGCATCCCGGCGACCGAGTGGACGGCGGTGACCTCCAGGGACTCCTGGCGGTTCAGCTCGGGCAGCAGCCCCGGCAGCCGCTCGGCCAGCATGGTCTTGCCGGCGCCGGGCGGGCCCTTGAAGAAGACGTGATGGCGTCCGGCCGCCGCCACCTCCAGGGCGGCCCTGGCCACCGGCTGCCCGGCGACATCGGCCAGGTCGGGTGCGTGGCCGCCGGTCGTCATGCCGGTGCCGAGCCCCGTGCCGGGGAGGGCCAGCCCCGCGAGGAAGGGGTCGGAGCGGATCCCGCCGGGGACGGGCTCCTCGTCGGGCACCGGTTCGTCGGTGAGGACCGCGATCAGCTGGCGCAGACTCCGCACCCCCAGCACCGACACGCCCGGCACCAGCGAGGCCTCCGGCGCCGCGCTCTCGGGTACGACCACCTGCTCGTATCCGGCGTCGGCGGCGGCCAGCACGGCCGGCAGGATGCCCCGGACCGGCCGCACCCGCCCGTCCAGGCCCAGCTCGCCGATCATCACGATCTCGGCGAGCACCCGGGGATCGATACGTTCGGCCGCGCCGAGCACCGCCGCGGCGACCGCCAGGTCGAAGCCGCTGCCGCTCTTCGGCACCGACGCCGGGCTCAGCCCGATCGTGAGTTTCTTCGAGGGCCAGGCCGCCCCCGAGTTCACCACCGCCGCCCGTACCCGGTCCTTGCTCTCCGTCAGGCTCTTGTCCGGCAGTCCCACCAGCGTGAACGCCGCCACGCCGGGTTCCAGGTCGGCCTGGACCTCGACCACCACGCCCTCGACGCCCACCAGCGCCACCGAGCACGTCCGCGCGAACCCCATCTCACGCCACCCCCCGCGCGTGCTCGACCACGGGCGCCCCGCGCTGCGGCAGGAGTACGCCGACCACGTCGATGCGGACGCCGCCCGGCGGCGCTCCTCCGTGGGCGTGGATCCAGTGTTCGGCGAGGCCCCGCAGGCGCTCCGCCTTCTCGGGGGTCACCCCGGCCATGGGGTGTTCGAAGAGCCCCGCCCGCCGGGTCTTGACCTCGCAGACCACCAGGACGTCCCCGTCCCGCGCCACGATGTCGATCTCGCCCGACCTGCCGCAGCGCCAGTTGCGCTCCAGGATCGTGAGACCGGCTTCCGCCAGCCGCCGCGCGGCCAGCGTCTCGCCGTACCTGCCGAGTGCACTGCGTGCCCGATTCGTGTTCATGTCGGCACCACCTCCGGCGCCAACCGTCACGCATCTCCCACCCGGAAGTGGATCTTGGTGGGTTCCTCAGCGATTGTGGACAACCCCGTCACTCACACGAGTGACGCCACGTCACCCCGAAGCCCGGGTCAGCCGCCCGGAAGCTCCAGATCGGTCTTGTTCAGCTCCTCGATATTCACGTCCTTGAACGTGAGCACGCGGACCTGTTTCACGAAGCGGGCGGGCCGGTACATGTCCCAGACCCAGGCGTCCGCCATGGACACCTCGAAGAACACCTCACCCTGGACCGAGTGCACCTGCATCTCGTAGTCGTTGGTGAGGTAGAAGCGCCGCTCGGTCTCGATCACATATTTGAACAGACCGACGACATCGCGGTACTCCCGGTAGAGCTTCAGCTCCATCTCGGTCTCGTACTTTTCGAGGTCCTCGGCGCTCATGGCATGTTCCCCTTCAGCCGTGCGATCCCACCATTGTGCGCCAGTCCCGAGCGCCTCTAGACGATTTCCGTGTCAAGGGTGACGGGCCTGACGGGGGGACCTTCGTCGAGCAGCCTACGGAACAGCTCGGCGAGTCTGGTCGGATACACCGTCTCATGTGCCCGGGTCAGTTCCCGGCACGTCCACCAACGTGCTCCCACGACACTGCGCCGCTCCAGCTCGGTCAGGGCTCCGGCCTCGGGCAGCACCTCAAACGTATGCGCCGTCCGGGCCAGGTAGTACCACTCATCCTGGTCCCAGCGGCGGCCGGCGAACGGGAAGGAGCACATCCGCCGCCACAGCAGCGGGCCGAGTTCGACGTCCGTGATGCCGGTCTCCTCGGCGAGTTCCCGTAGCGCGGCCTGTTCACGGGTCTCGTCGCCCTCCAGTCCGCCGCCGGGAGTGAACCACCAGTCGTCGGCCGGGTCGTCCGGTTCATGTCCGTGCAGGAGCAGGATGCGGTCGTCGGGATCCAGGAGAACCACCCTGGCCACCTTGCGCGGGGCGCCGGGGGTGCCCTCCGGCAGCGCCTCAGCGGGCACCGGCGGGCTCCGTACGCCCGCGGCTGCGGGAGCGGCCCAGCAGGCCGGCGATCGGGCCGTACGCGCCGCCGGCGAGGACCAGCACGGCACCGCCCACGATCATGAACTCGATGATACGCAGCGGGCCCGGCTGGGAGAGGGCGCCGAGCGTCTCGAAGCCGGTCGGACGCTTGAGCAGGCCCTTCATGGGCCAGATGACGGAGTCCACGCGGGCGCTCACGGCGCTGCGGGCCACCGTGCCCTTCGCCGCGTCGGTGAGGTGGGCGGTGGAGTCCAGGGAGCCCTGGCGCTCGTCACCGAGGAGGAAGAGCCGGCCCTTGGGGACGGTGACGGTCGGGAAGCCCTGGAGCTCGGCCAGGCTGCCCGCCGGCAGATAGGGCTCGTCGATCTGCTTGCCGTTGACGGTCAGCTTGCCGTTCGTGCAGCAGGCGACGGTGTCACCGCCGATCGCGACCACGCGCTTGACGACGTCCGCGTTGGAGACCCAGCTCGTGTCGTGGAAGACCACCACGTCGCCCCGGCGCACCTCGCTGCCGTCGATGCGCTGGCCGAGGACCCGGTCCCCGGCGTCGATCGTCGGGGTCATCGAACCGGTGGGCACGGTGTACGGCCGGTAGACCACCGCTCCCCAGGCGAACCCGCCGAGAAACAGCACGATGCCCAGCGCGACGGCGATCCCGGACAAGCGATTTCCGAGCGTGCCGCCGGTCCGCGCCGTGCCGGTGCTGGTGCCTCCGCTGCGCGGGGCCGTACGTATCGTGCTCTCGCCACCCATGAGGCCGCACCCTACCCGGCGGTACCGGGCAGGGGCAGCCCTTCTTCTCCGCCCCTGGTCACAAGCTCCCCAAGGGTTTCACATGGGCCGGTCAGCGCCGGCCGCAGCGGCCGGGCTCGCCCGGTCAGCGCTTGCCCGCGGCCGCCGGCCGCTTCTCGAACTTCGACTCGATCCGCTCGCCCCGCCGGCGGCGCCACACCACGATCGGCAGGACGGCCGCGACGGCCACGCCCTCCGGGGCCACCGAGAGGGAGGCCGCGGCGGACGACTGCGTGTTGATGCCGCTCTGGTCGAAGGTGTCCGGAACGGGCAGCGTGCCCCAGCGGTTGATCGGCCAGGCCTTGACGATGGCGCGGCCGACGACGTCCTTGACCGGGACCATGCCGTGGTGGCTGTCGGACTGGTTGTAGCGCGAGTCGCGGGAGTTCTGGCGGTGGTCGCCCATCACCCAGATGTAGCCCTTGGGCACCTTCACCGTGAACTGGCCGCCCTGGTCGTCGACGCTGCACGGGGTGTTGCCCGGGTACACATACGGCTCGTTCAGCGCATGGCCGTTGACCATGAGCGGGCCGCTGTTCTTGCAGGAGATGGTGTCGCCGCCGACGCCGATGACCCGCTTGATGAGGTCCTTCTCCTCGGCGGACGGCATCAGGCCGATCCAGCTGAGGAAGGTCTGGATCGCGTTCGGCTGGGCCGTTGGCTCGCCCTTCAGCCAGTCGTCCGGGTCGTGGAAGACGACGACGTCACCGCGCTCCGGCTCGGAGCCGAACCACGGGGTGAGCTTGTCGACCAGGACGCGGTCACCCACCTGGAGGGTGTTCTGCATCGAGTCCGACGGGATCGAGAACGCCTGCACCAGGAACGTCTTGATCAGCAGCGCCAGTACCAGCGCGATACCGATCAGGATCGGCAGCTCCTTCCAGAAGGAGCGGGGCTTCTTCGGTGCGGGCGCCGCCGAGTCGCCCGCACCCCCGTCCGTGTCCCCGCCGCCACCGCCGGGGTGCGGGCCGTCCGCCGGACCGCCGTCCCCGGCCGGACCACCGTCATTCCCGGAGGTGGAACCACCGTCGACGGGGGGGACATTCTCCACGGGGCGCCCGCTGTGCTCCTCGCCGTCGTGTCCCGACCGTGCGCCAACCGCCACATCCCCCACGCCAACTCCTTACTCCGTGCCGCCGCCCGCGCCATCCCCGGCGCAGACCCACCACTCCCATAACGAGCGGGAGTTCCGCAGGGCTCGGGAGTTGGATGTATCCGTTTGGATCGTCGGAGGCAACCCTATGCGACAGCCGGGGAGCCGCGGTCGACCCCGACACGGAGTTCGAAACGCTTGCGAAGGTTTTAGGTTCGTTCAGCGAGGTCCAGTGCCCGAACGGCCAGCCGATCCACTTGGCCCGGCCCACCACCAGGTTCACCGGGACGGTGCCGCCGTAGTCGGTGTCCTGGTGCGCCCGGGAGTCGGCCGAGTTGCCGCGATGGTCGCCCATCACCCACAGCCGCCCCTGCGGGACGGTGATGTCGAACTCGGTGGCGGACGGGGCGTTCCCCGGATAGAGGTAGTCACCCTCGGTCAGCGGTACCCCGTTGACGGTGACCCGGCCCTGCGCGTCGCAGCACTTGACGTGGTCACCGCCAACACCGATGACCCGCTTGATGAGGTCCTTCTCGTTGGCGGAGGGCAGCAGACCGATGAAGGTGAGGCCTTCCTTGATCTGTTTGACGACGATCGGGTCGTTCGTCTTGGCGGTCTGCTCGTCGTCCAGCCAGCCGCCCGGGTCGTGGAAGACGACGACGTCACCGCGGTGCGGCTTGGAACCGAACCACGGGGTGAACTTGTCGACCAGGACACGGTCGCCGATCCGGATCGTCTGCTCCATCGAACCCGAGGGGATCACGAAGGCCTGGACGAGGAACGTCTTCAGCACCAGGGCTATCAGGACGGCCACACCGACCAGCAGCGGTATCTCCCGCATCGCGCCGCGCCGACGCTTGCGCTTGACCTTGCGCTGCAGCTTGCGCCGCTCCGCGCGGGACCGGCCGCCGGACGGGGCGGAGGAGCGCCGGACCCCGGTGGGCAGCAGATTGGCGGTGGCGTCCGTGGGCACGCCGCGCGGTTTGCCGCGGTTACCCATGGGCCCCTCCCGGCGCCGGCACGCGCGCGTAGGCGGCGGGACGGGTGAGGTGGGTCCAGTGGGCGTACGGCCAGACGATCCAGTCGGCCCGGCCGATCACGTCCTTGAGGGGGATCATGCCGCCGCCGGGCGAGCCCAGATGGTCGCGGGAGTCGCTGGAGTCGCTGCGGTGGTCGCCGAGGACGAAGAGCGTGCCCTCGGGGACCTCGACGTAGAAGGGCACGGTGGACGGGGTGTCACCGGGATAGAGGAACGCGGTCTCGTCGACCGACCGGCCGTTCACTTCGATCCTCCCCTCCTTGTCGCAGCAGACCACACGGTCTCCTCCCACACCGACAACGCGTTTGATGTAGTCGGCGTCCCCGAAGTACCCGGTGCCGTCGAACACGACGACATCGCCCCGGCGCGGCTCGGCACCGAAACGGTACGCCAACTTATTTACGAGAACTCGGTCCCCGATCCTCAATCCCTGTTCCATGGATCCGCTGGGAATCTGGAATGGTTGCGCCACGAAAGCGTTGAGGACGAGCAAAAACGCCAGGCAGGCGAAGACGGTCAGGGTGATCCAGCCGCCCGGCAGCCAGTCGGTGAGCCGCGTCAGGAACGCGAAACGCGACCGGTCCTCCGCGGCCTCTGGTTCGGGGCTGGAGGAGCGGTCGCGCTCCGTCGGCTGTGCTTCGGTGTCCATCGGGGCCAGATGTTATCCGGCTCCGGTAAGGCACCTGCTTATCGGCTCGCTCGCCTACGGCTCACGAGCGTCGTGGCGCGATCAGTTGTCGCGCTTCTCCTTGATCTTCGCGGCCTTGCCGCGCAGGTCGCGCAGGAAGTACAGCTTGGCGCGACGCACGTCACCGCGGGTGACGAGCTCGATCTTCTCGACGATCGGGGTGTGCACCGGGAAGGTGCGCTCGACGCCGACGGAGAAGGAGACCTTGCGGACCGTGAAGGTCTCGCGGACACCGCTGCCCTGGCGGCGGATCACAACGCCCTTGAACTGCTGCACACGGGAGCGGTTGCCCTCGATGACGCGGACGTGGACGTTGACGGTGTCACCCGGGCGGAAGGCCGGGACGTCGCTGCGCAGCGACGCGGAGTCGACGGTGTCGAGAAGGTGAGACATTTTTCGTCTGCTTTCTTCGCTGATGCCACAGGTCATCAACGGGAACTAGAGGTTCTTCGGAGGTGGGCCGTGCCGTCGGGGTGGGCGTCGTCTCCCCCTGTGGCAGGGGCGCACACCGGACGGTTCACAACACAACAGCCGCTTATTCTTCCACGCCGGGGGCCCGACGCCAAAATCGGCCGTGCGGCTCCCCCTCCGGGTCCGGTGCCCAGCCCAGGATGGAGAGCATCTCGCGGTCCTTCTTGTCGAACGCCTTGGGGTCGCAGCGCTCGATCAGGTCGGGCCGGTGCGCGGTCGTGCGCTTCAGGGCCTCGTCGCGGCGCCAGCGGGCGATCTTCCCGTGGTGGCCGCTGAGCAGCACCTCCGGGATCTCGCGCCCCCGCCACTCGGGCGGCTTGGTGTAGACGGGGCCTTCCAGGAGGTTGGCCATGGCGCCGGGCGCGAAGGAGTCGTCCCGGTGCGACTCGGCGTTGCCGAGGACGCCGGGCAGCAGCCTGGCCACGGCCTCGGTGACGACGAGTACGGCCGCCTCGCCGCCGGCGAGCACGTAGTCGCCGATGGACACCTCGTGGACCGGCATCCGGGTGGCGTACTCGTCGATGACCCGCCGGTCGATGCCCTCGTAGCGGGCCGGTGTGAAGATCAGCCAGGGCCGCTCGGAGAGTTCGACCGCGAGTTCCTGGGTGAAGGGGCGGCCGCTGGGGGTGGGCACGATCAGCGCGGGGGCGTGCGCGCCGGTCTCGTAGCCGTCGGCGAGGACCGTGTCGAGGGCGTCGCCCCAGGGGTCGGTCTTCATGACCATGCCGGGCCCGCCGCCGTACGGGGTGTCGTCGACCGTGTTGTGCCGGTCGTACGTCCAGGTCCGCAGGTCGTGCACCCGCACATCGAGCTGCCCACGCGCGCGTGCCTTGCCGACGAGCGAGACGTTCAGCGGTTCCAGGTACTCGGGGAAGATCGTGACGACGTCGAGGCGCATCAGGACTCGTCCCGGGAGGAGGCGATCTCCGCGCGGTCGTCGATCAGGCCCGGTGGGGGCGTGATGACGGCCTTCTGCTCCTCCAGGTCGATCTCGGTGACGATCTCCTCGACGAAGGGGATCATCACCTCGCTACCGTCGGGGCGCTCGACGATGAACAGGTCCTGGGAGGGCAGGTGCGAGATCTCGGTGATCCGGCCGACCTCGGTGCCGTCCGCGGTGACCACGTCCAGGTCGATCAGCTGGTGGTCGTAGTACTCGTCCTCGTCCTCGGGCAGCTCCTCCGGATCGACCTCGGCGATCAGGAGGGTGTTGCGCAGGGCCTCGGCCCCCGTGCGGTCCTTGACGCCCTCGAAGCGCAGAAGCAGACGGCCGCTGTGCACCCGGCCCGTCTCGATGGTCAGCGGTCCCGTCGAGGCGGGATCGGTGGCGAGTACGGCGCCGGGCGCGAGCCTGAGCTCCGGCTCGTCGGTGCGTACCTCGACGGTGACCTCGCCCTTGATGCCGTGGGCGCGGCCGATCCGTGCGACTACCAGCTGCACTGTGCTTGTTCTCCTGTCATGGGACTCATACGACCAGCCATACGACTACGGGCCGGGGACGGCCCAGTGGGCCTTCCCCGGCCCGAGCCGGTTGCGATGAAGCGTCAGCGGACGTGGTCCACGTCGACGAGGTCGACGCGGACTCCGCGACCGCCGATGGCGCCCACGACGGTGCGCAGAGCGCGAGCGGTACGGCCGTTGCGGCCGATCACCTTGCCGAGGTCGTCGGGGTGCACCCGGACCTCCAGCACGCGCCCGCGGCGCAGGTTGCGCGAGGCGACCTGCACATCGTCGGGGTTGTCGACGATGCCCTTCACGAGGTGCTCAAGCGCCTCTTCGAGCATGCTGCTCAGGCCTCGGTCGACTCGGACTCAGCCGCGGCCTCGTCCTTCTTCTCAGCCTTCTTCTTCTGGGTGATCGCCTCACCCTTGCCCTCGTCGTCACCGCCGAGCGCCTCGAACGTCGGACGCGCGGCCTTCGGCGCGGCGACGAGCAGCGGTGCCGGGGCGGGCTCGCCCTTGAACTTCTGCCAGTCGCCGGTCTTCTTCAGGATGGCGAGCACGGGCTCGGTCGGCTGGGCGCCGACGCCGAGCCAGTAGGCGACGCGGTCGGCGTCGACCTCCATGACCGACGGGTTGTAGGTCGGGTGGTACTTGCCGATCTCCTCGATCGCACGGCCGTCACGGCGAGTGCGGGAGTCGGCGACGACGATGCGGTAGTGAGGCGAACGGATCTTGCCCAGACGCTTCAGCTTGATCTTGACTGCCACGGGAGTGGGTTCTCCTGGATTTGACGTGTTTGGGCACGGCGAGTCTGCCGCGTGGGGTTGCGGTACCCGAGTGCCCGATGGACGCGTCAGCCGGAGGAGAGAGGGGTCCTGTGCGGCTGTCGAGTACAGCTAGCCATTGTGCCACACCCTGCGGGTCGCTTCGGCCGACGGCGAGGTGCCGGCCGCGAGGTGCGGGCCCTGGGCATGCCGCAGCCGCACCCGGCGCGGAGGTGAGGTGCGTCGGGTGCGCTGCCCGCGGGGAGACCGGGGTGTGGCGTTGAGCCATGGCTACGGCTGCCACGAGCAGCCGTCTGCTCAGCTCGCCGCCGCTCCCACGGCCTCCGGGATGCGGAACGGCTTGCCGCAGCCGCCGCACACGATGGGCGCCTGGGCCAGGACCGACGGCACCACCCGGACGTTGCGGCCGCAGTCGCACACCGCCTTGACCCGGACGCCGCCGCCGGACGAGCCGTGGCGCGCGGCCGGGCCGCGGAAGGTACGGGAGGTGTCGGCGGAGGTCGCCACCGTGTGGGCCTTGAGAGCGCGCTGCAGTCTCTCGATGGTCGGCCGGTAGCGGCGCTTGGCCTCGGGGTTGAGCGAGACCAGCGAGAAGCCGCTGCTCGGGTGCGGCTCGTCGGGGTGGTCCAGGCCCAGCTCCTCGGCGATCGCGAGGAATCTGCGGTTGTGGTAGCGGCCGGCCCGGGAGGTGTCGCGCACTCCACGGGCGGCTGCGACGCCGTGGACTGCCTCATGGAGCAGCCGTTCGAAGGAGAGCTCGTGTCCGCACGCGGACGACGACTCTCCGATCAGGGACTCTGGCGCGGCAAGGTCAGGCAGTTCGGGGTGGTACCGCTGAATGTCGGCCCACGCCTCTGCCAGCTCTGCGGCGAGAACAGGTGGTGTCTGTGTCGTGCTCACGTAATGAGAACGAGCGGGGGTGCCGCTGTGTTCCTATTCCGGGGCATCCCAAATAATTTGCACGTACCCGTCAGTTGGCACTGATGCGTGGAGACGAGTACGGGTGCGCTGATCTGCGGAGAAGCCTCACAGCTCGTACCAAGCCGGTGCGTAGTCTGACGTACGACCCGACGCGTACCCCCGGCGTAGGGACCGGGGCGACTCTGATCGGCGGATGCGCAAGAGGCCTTTCGGTCGCTCTCGTGGCGGGAGACGCCATCTGAGTCAGCGCCCGCGACGGCTCCGACGTTACTCGGACCCCGTCGTCATCCCGGTGCCGGCCCGTGTTCGGCGACCGGGCGCCGTACGGTCACCGTGCCGGCCGACCATGGCCAGAACCGCCGTGTCGTGGGTCCGATGGTAGAGCCACAAGTTGCGGGGATGTGAAATCTCGCCACAGTCACATTCCACCTACAAGCCGGTACCCGCGACCTCTGGACGCCACCGCGAGCCCGGAGTTACCTGGCATACGTGGGAAGTGCGAGCGCACGACACGGGGACCACGGAATCGGTCGGTGCGTAACTCTCGGCGGATTGGGGCGCTTACCTATGACACCTACGCTCGTGCGGCATCACCCGTCTCACGCGGACTCCGCACCCCGCGTGAACCTGGGCGCACGCGCGCGTGACTGGTCAGAGATCCAGGAGCGGATGCTGGTACCGCTCTACGAGACCGTCCACGAGCGACTCGAAGTGGGCCCCGCCACCCGGCTGCTCGGCCTGCGCTGCGGTTCCGGTCTCGCCCTGTTGATGGCGGCGGCCAGAGGGGCCGTGGTGACCGGTGTCGACTCCTCCCCCGAACGCCTCGCCCTCGCCCGTGAGCGCCTGCAGCCCGAGCCGGCCCGCGGGGCACGCGCGCGTGGCCGTGCCGCCCGGGTCGTCGAGGGCGGCCCGGCGGACACGGTGGACACGGTGGACACGCAGGCGCCGGCATACAACCTGATCACCGCCTTCGACCCGATCGGCTGCCTGGCCGGCGACGCCGAAGGGCTCGGTGCACTGCTCGCCGAGGCGACGCCGGCGGCGGAGCGCGGGGCGGCCGTGGTGCTGGTCGGCTGGGGTCCCCCGGAGCGCTGTGCCACCTCGTCCGTCCTGCGGGTGGCCGCGAAATTGGCCGATCCTTTGCGCAGCGCCGGAAGCTGGCGGCCGGCGTGCCGCGACGACCTGGAGGAGGTCGCCCAGCGGGCCGGGCTGCGGATGGACGGTTCCGGTCGGGTCTCCTGCCCGTTCGGCTACGCCGACGCGGACAGCGCCGTACGCGGGCTGCTGTCGACCGGGCTGTTCGACGCGGCGATCGCGGCGACCGACCTGGAGCAGGTCGGCAAGGAGCTGACCGAGGCGCTCCACCCGCACCAGCGTCCGGACGGCACGGTGTGGATGCCGAACGTCTTCCGGTACCTGATCGCCCGCGTGCGCTGACTGTCCGCTGTCCGCCGGAAGGGCCGTCGGCTTTCGTCTGCGGCGCCGTGGGGGCTGGTCGCGCAGCTCCCCACGCCCCTTCGGGACGCTCGGACTCGGGGCAGTCGGATTCGGGGCGGTCAGGTCTCGTCGAGGTCCTTGGTGAATCGGGGGATCCCGGCGATCCGGTAGGCGTCCGCCTCCTCCAGCGTCTCGCGTTCCAGCAGGGCCTGGGCCAGCGCGTCCAGCTGGTCGCGGTGGTCGCGGAGTTTGCGGCGGGCCTCCTCGTAGCACTCGTCGACGATCCGGCGCATCTCGGTGTCGATCGCGTCCAGGGTCTGGGGCGCGGCGGCGAGTCCGTAGGCCTGCTGGGCGTCGTTCGGGAGCGCGGAGAGGCGGCCGACCTCCTCGCTCATGCCCCAGCGGGAGACCATCCCGCGCGCGATGTTGGTGACCTGCTCCAGGTCGCTCTCCGAGCCGGTGGTGATCACGTCGTAGACGACCTGCTCGGCGGCCATTCCGCCGAGCGCGCCGATGATCCGGCCGCGCAGGTACTCCTCGGTGTACGCGTACTTGTCCGCGTCCGGCGTGGACAGGGTGACGCCGAGGGCGCGGCCGCGCGGCACGATGGTGATCTTGCGGACCGGGTCGGCGCCGGGCTGCAGCATGCCGAGCAGGGCGTGCCCGCTCTCGTGGTAGGCGGTGCGCCTGCGCTCCTCCTCGGGCATCACCAGCGGCCGTTCGGCGCCGAGCTGGACCTTTTCCAAGGCCTCCGAGAGGTCGGACTGGGTCACGCTGTCCTGCTGGCGCTTGACGGCGAGCAGAGCGGCCTCGTTGGCGAGGTTGGCCAGTTCGGCGCCGGTCATGCCCGGGGTGGTACGGGCCACCTGGGCGAGGTCGACGTCCGGGGCGAGCGGGATCTCGCGGGTGTGGATCTCCAGGATGGCCTCGCGGCCGGTGCGGTCCGGGGGCGAGACCTGGACCACCCGGTCGAAGCGGCCGGGGCGGGTGAGCGCGGGGTCGAGGATGTCGGCGCGGTTGGTGGCCGCGATGACGATGACGCCCTCGGAGCCGGAGAAGCCGTCCATCTCGGTGAGGATCTGGTTGAGGGTCTGCTCGCGCTCGTCGTGTCCGCCCATGGAGGCACCGCCGCCGCGGGCCCGGCCGATGGTGTCGATCTCGTCGATGAAGATGATGGACGGGGCGACCTTGCGGGCCTCCGCGAACAGTTCGCGCACGCGTGACGCGCCGACGCCCACGATCATCTCGATGAACTCGGAGGCGGAGGCCGAGAAGAACGGCACCCCCGCCTCGCCGGCCACGGCCCGCGCGAGCAGGGTCTTGCCGGTGCCGGGCGGGCCGGCCAGCAGCACACCGCGCGGCATCTTGGCGCCCATCCTGCGGTAGGCGTCGGGGTTCTTCAGGAAGTCGACGACGTCGTTGAGCTCGCCCTCGACCTCGTCGATGCCGGCCACGTCCTCGAAGGTGGTCCGCTGCTGTCCGGGCTCCAGTTCGACCGGCTTGGGCGGCGCCTTACGGCCCAGCATGCCGCCCGCGCCGCCGAGGCCCGCGCTCATCCGGCGCGCGATGAAGACCCACACCGCGACCAGGATGATGATCGGCGCCAGCGAGATCAGCAGGTTGGCGAGGAAACTGCGGTGCTGGACCACCGGTGCGGCCGTGACCGTGACGTTGTGCTTGGTCAGGTTCGCCCACAGGGCGTCGTCGGCGAAGGACGGCCGCTCGGTGTTGAACTTGGTGTAGTTCCCACCGCCCTCGGGGTTCTTCTGCTCCTTCTTGAGCTGCCCCTGGATCGAGTCGCCCTTGGCGTAGATCTTGTCGACGTTGCCGTCGTTGACCTGCTTGCTGAACTCGGTGTACGAGATCGTCGGCTCGTTGGCCTGGTCGAAGTACGACAGCACCAGGTTGGCAAGCAGGTAGACCACCAGAGCGGTCATGATCAACCGCCACCAGCCGCCGCGCATCCTCGGCCCGCCGGACGGCGGCTTCGGCGGCTCCTCGGGGGCACCCTCGGTACGCCAGGGCTGGTCGGGCGACTTGCGCGGCGGCGCGGGGTTGGTCATATGCGGAAGGTACGACACCGACCAACCCCTGGCACGCGCACAGGTGAATTCGGCCCTTGAACTCCCATGAACTTCAGCCCATGGAACGTCGGCCCGTGGAACGTCAGCCCATGAACTTCTTGAACTCGTCCGGCAGCTCGAAGTCCTGGGCGCCCTGCTGCGGCACCCCGAAGGCGTTGCCGCCCTGGGCGGCCGCCTCGCGGCGCTGGGCCTCCTCCAGCTCCTGCTGCTTGCGCTTCATCGGGTTGCCGGAACGCTGCTTGCCCTTGGCCTGCTTCGGCTGCTTCTTGGTACGGCCGGGGCCGCCGCCCATGCCCGGGATCCCGGGCATGCCCGGCATGCCGCCGCCCTGGGCCATGCGGGACATCATCTTGCGGGCCTCGAAGAACCGCTCGACGAGCCCCTTCACCGCGCTGACCTCGACACCGGAACCCTTGGCGATGCGGGCGCGACGGGAGCCGTTGATGATGTTCGGGTCCTGGCGCTCGCCCGGGGTCATCGACTTGATGATCGCGGCGGTGCGGTCGACGTCCCGCTCGTCCAGGTTGTTGATCTGGTCCTTGATCTGGCCCATGCCGGGCAGCATGCCGAGCAGCTTGGAGATGCTGCCCATCTTCCTGACCTGCTCCATCTGGGCCAGGAAGTCATCCAGGGTGAAGTCCTGGCCCTTCTTGGACGCCAGCTTGGAGGCCATCTTCTCGGCCTCTTCCTGGCTGAACGTCTTCTCCGCCTGCTCGATCAGGGTGAGCAGGTCACCCATGTCGAGGATGCGGGAAGCCATCCGGTCCGGGTGGAAGGCGTCGAAGTCGTCGAGCTTCTCGCCGTTCGAGGCGAACATGATCGGCTTGCCGGTGACCTGGCGGATGGAGAGCGCGGCACCACCGCGGGCGTCACCGTCGAGCTTGGACAGGACGACACCGTCGAAGCCGACACCGTCGCGGAAGGCCTCGGCGGTGGTGACGGCGTCCTGGCCGATCATCGCGTCGACGACGAAGAGGATCTCGTCGGGGCTGACCGCGTCCCGGATGTCGGCGGCCTGCCGCATCAGTTCCTGGTCGATGCCGAGGCGGCCGGCGGTGTCCACGATCACGATGTCGTGGACCTTCTGCTTGGCGAACTCGATGGAGTCCTTGGCGACCTTGACCGGGTCGCCGACGCCGTTGCCCGGCTCGGGCGCGTAGACGGCGACCCCGGCGCGCTCGGCGACGACGCTGAGCTGGTTGACGGCGTTGGGGCGCTGCAGGTCGGCGGCGACCAGGAGCGGGGAGTGGCCCTGCCCCTTGAGCCAGTGGCCGAGCTTGCCCGCGAGGGTGGTCTTACCGGCACCCTGGAGACCGGCGAGCATGATGACGGTGGGCGGCTGCTTGGCGAAGCGCAGCCGCCGGGTCTCGCCGCCGAGGATCGTGACCAGCTCGTCGTTGACGATCTTCAGGACCTGCTGGGCCGGGTTCAGGGCCTTGGAGACCTCGGAGCCGAGCGCCCGCTCCTTGACGTTCTTGATGAACGTGCGGACGACCGGGAGGGCCACGTCGGCTTCGAGGAGCGCGATGCGGATCTCGCGGGCCGTGGCGTCGATGTCCGCTTCGCTCAGACGCCCTTTGCCGCGCAGATTCTTGAAGGTCGCTGAAAGGCGATCGGAGAGAGTGTCGAACACGGCGGCGTCGGTCCTCGGAGTCGGGGGCGGTGAGCGTCTTCCAGGGTATCCGGCCGCGCAAGGAAGTGGTCCCCGCCTTGCACAACCGTGCGGTCAGGCCCTCAGCGTCTCCTCCAGCTTGCGCGCCACCGAGCTCGCCTCCTCCGCGGGCAGCGGCGCGTGGTCGGTGCCGGTCACGTAGAAGGCGTCGACGACGTTCGACCCGAGCGTACTGACATGCGCGCTGCGCACCCGTACCCCGGCGTCCTCCAGCGCCCGCCCGATCCGGTACAGCAGCCCGGGTGCGTCCTGGACCCGTGCCTCGATCACCGTGGCGTGCCGGGACGCCGCCGAGGCAACCGTCACGCGCGGCGGCGGGGCCACCCAGCCCCGGCGCCTCGGGTAGGCCGCGTCCCGCTCCGCGAGGCGTCCGGCGATGTCCAGGGAGCCGTCCAGGGCCCGGACCAGGTCGGCGCGGAGGCGGGCCGCCTGGGGCAGGGAGCCGTACTCGGCGGCGACGCGCCAGTCCAGGAGCAGGACGGTGCCGTCGTCGACGTCGTCGGGCAGCTGGAGGGAGCGCAGCTCGGCGGTGCGGACGGCGAGGCGGTGCATGGCCAGGACGCCGGCGACGGCCGGGAGGACGCCCGGCTGGTCCGGTACGGCGATGATCAGTTCCACACCGAGCGGCTCGGGATCGCCGGACGGCTCGTCCTCCGTCGCCGCGGGTTCGGTCTGGGCCCGCAGCGACAGCACCGGGCCGCCGGTGCGGAAGGCCTCGATGGCCAGTCGCTCCTGTTCGGCCGTGGGCGCGCCGGGCTCGGGCTCGTCGGCGCTGTCCCCGGCGAGGACCGCCGAGACCCGCTTGACCAGGTCGGCGACGAGCGAGCCCCGCCAGGACGACCAGGCGGCCGGGCCGGTGGCCAGGGCGTCCGCCTCGGTGAGGGCGTGCAGCAGCTCCAGGGTGCCCTGGCTGCCGACCGCCTCGGCGACCAGCCGGACCGTGGCCGGGTCCTCCAGGTCGCGCCGGGTGGCGGTCTCGATGAGCAGCAGGTGGTGTCGTACGAGCGTCGACAGGACCGCCACGTCCGTGCGGTCGAAGCCGATCCTGGCCGCCACGTCCTTGGCGATGATCTCGCCGGCCACCGAGTGGTCCCCCGGCCAGCCCTTGCCGATGTC
Source organism: Streptomyces sp. NPDC007157 (assembly GCF_040634235.1). NCBI lineage: Bacteria > Bacillati > Actinomycetota > Actinomycetes > Kitasatosporales > Streptomycetaceae > Streptomyces > Streptomyces sp. NPDC007157. The sequence continues at coordinate 203,852 of NZ_JBEYFE010000009.1, read as the reverse complement.
GTGCAGCAGCGCGGCGACCAGGAGCAGGTCGGGACGGTGGACACGGCGGGCGAACTCGGAGGCGCGAACGGCCGTCTCGATGAGGTGCCGGTCGACGGTCCAGATGTGCACGGCGTTGCGCTGCGGCCGGCAGCGGACCCGCTCCCAGTCGGGCAGCAGCCGGGTGATCAGACCCTCCGCCTCCAGCGCCTCCCAGACGTCGACGGTCGGGCGGCCGGAACCGAGGAGCGTGACCAGTTGCTCGCGCGCCTCGGCGGGCCAGGGCGTGGGCAGGGGGCGCGCGGTGGCGGCCATGCGCCGTACGGCGTGCAGGGAGAGCGGGAGGCCGGCCTGCGCGGCGGCGGCCGCGGCGCGCAACGGGAGCACGGGGTCGCGTTCGGGGCGCGCGGCGCGGGCGAGCACCACCTCGCCGTCCTGCTCCACCACCCCTTCGGCGAGCGGGGAGCGCTCGGCGACCGGCTTGCCGCCGCCCAGCATGGCGCGCAGCCGCGGCCGCACGGCGCGCGAACGCAGCACGCGCCCCACTTCACGCCAGGTGACATCACTGGCGTACGAAATGACCCGCGCGGACTCGTAGACCTGGCGCAGCAGGGTGTCGGCGTCGAGGAGGTCCAGTTCGGCCGCCACCTGGTCCTGCTCCTGCAGCGCGAGGCGGTCGGTGGCGCGCCCCGTCGCGAGGTGCAGGGCGTCCCGGACGTCGAGCAGGCGCCGGCGGGCGTCGGCGAGGCCCTCGCGCGGGGCGTCGGCCAGCCAGGAGGCGGCGACGGCGCGCAGCGTGGTGGCGTCCCGCAGCCCGCCGCGGGCCTCCTTCAGGTCCGGCTCCAGGAGGTACTGCAGCTCGCCGTGGCGTTCGGCGCGCTCGAGGCAGAGCTCCTGGAGTTCGGGAAGGCGTTTGGGCGCCTGGTTGCGCCAGTCGGCGAGGATCGCGGTGCGCAGTCCAGAGGTCAGGCCCAGGTCGCCGACGATGTGGCGGGCGTCGAGCAGGCCCAGCTGGACCTTGAGGTCCTCACCGGCGGTCTTGCGGGCCTCGGCGGGCGTGCGCACGGAGTGGTCCAGGGCCAGGCCCAGGTCCCAGACGGGGTACCAGAGCCGGTCGGCGACGGCGGCCACCGCGCCGGAGTCGCCGCCGTCGTGCAGCAGCAGGAGGTCCAGGTCGCTGCGTGGCGAGAGCTCGCCGCGGCCGTAGCCACCGACGGCGACCAGGGAGACGCCGTTCTTGATGCCCTCGGTGGCCGCCGCGAACAGGCCGGTCAGCCAGCCGTCCGTGAGTTCGGCGAGGGCGGTACGGCGCGGCGGCCCGGACCGCGCCCCCTCGGTGAGGAGGCGCAGCCGGGCCGCCGCGTAGCCGCTGGGTCCCGTGTTCTCTGCGTCGTTCCGAACTTCCGTGCCCGTCACCCAGCGACTCCTGACTGTATTCAGATGGTTCTGTTCTACAGTGCGTCCGGTCCGCGCTCGCCCGTACGGACCCGAACGGCGGTCTCGACCGGGAGGGACCAGACCTTGCCGTCACCGATCTTGCCGGTGCGGGCGGCCTTGACGACGACGTCGATCAGCTGCTCGGCGTCCTCGTCCTCGGCCAGCACCTCGATACGGATCTTGGGCACCAGGTCGACCGTGTACTCGGCACCACGGTAGACCTCGGTGTGGCCGCGCTGCCGACCGTAGCCGCTGGCCTCGGTGACCGTGAGGCCGTGGACGCCGAAGGCCTGCAGGGCCTCCTTGATCTCGTCGAGCCGGTGGGGCTTCACGACGGCGGTGATGAGCTTCATGCGTCCACCTTCTTGCTCGTGCCGGCCAGAGCCGCGGCGGAGACGGTGCCGAGGACACCGCCGCCCGCCCCGCTGAAGTCGTATGCAGTCTCGGCGTGCTCGGCCTGGTCGATGCCGGAGACCTCGTCGTCCTCGGAGACCCGCATACCGATGGTCTTGTCGAGGAGGAAGGCGAGGACGGCGGAGGCGATCAGGGAGTAGGCGAGGACCGCGCCGACACCGGCGAACTGCTTCCACAGCTGGGTGAAGGAGTGGTCGCCGTAGAAGACGCCGGTCGCGGCGGACTGGCCCTTGCCGGTGGCGAAGAAGCCGATGAGCAGGGAGCCGATGATGCCGCCGACCATGTGGACGCCGACGACGTCCAGGGAGTCGTCGTAGCCGAACCTGAACTTCAGTCCGACGGCCGCGGCACAGGCGACACCGGCGATGACGCCGACGGCGATCGCGCCGAGCGGGGAGACCGCACCACCGGACGGGGTGATCGCGACCAGACCGGCGACCGCGCCGGAGGCGGCGCCCAGCGTGGTGAACGCGCCGTGGCGGATCTTCTCGTAGGCGAGCCAGGCCAGCATGGCGGCGGCGGTGGCGACCTGCGTGTTGACGAACATCAGCGCGCCCACGCCGTCGTCGTTGCCGAGCCACGAGCCCGCGTTGAAGCCGAACCAGCCGAACCACAGCAGACCGGCGCCGAGCATGACCAGCGGGAGGCTGTGCGGGCGCATCGGGTCCTTCTTGAAGCCGACCCGCTTGCCGATGACCAGGATCACGCCGAGGGCGCCGGCACCGGCGTTGATGTGGACCGCGGTACCACCGGCGAAGTCGATCACACCGAGCTTGTAGGCCCAGCCGTCGGCGCCCCAGACCCAGTGCGCGACCGGGACGTAGACGATCGTGAGCCACAGGGCGACGAAGAGCGCCCAGGCCGAGAACTTGACGCGGTCCGCGATGGCGCCGCTTATCAGGGCCGGCGTGATGACCGCGAACATCATCTGGAAGACCATGAAGACGAAGATCGGGATCGTGTAGCCGTCCCAGAGCTCCGTCAGGCCGACGTTGCTCATCCCCAGCCAGTCGGAGTTGAAGCCGATGAAGCCGTTGCTGGAGCCGAAGGCAAGGGAGAAGCCGTAGAGGACCCACAGGATGGTGACGATCCCGATGCTGACGAAGCTCATCATCAGCATGTTCAGGGTGCTCTTGACGCGGACCATGCCTCCGTAGAAGAAGGCGAGTCCCGGCGTCATGAGCAGCACCAGGGCGGAACAGATGAGCATGAAGCCTGTGTTCGCGGAGGACAGCTTCGGTGCCTCCGCGGCAAGCATGATGGCTGGTGCCATCGGCGTCTCCTCGTCGATTGGTACGGCCCAGGGTGCGGGCGATGCCTGAGAGCGGTCCGGTCAAGCGGGGGGTGGGCCGGTTATGCGCCATGAGATTGGCGCAGCGCGGTTTCGGTCGTTGCCCCTCGTTGTTTCGCCGGAGTGACGAAGACGCCCTGCGTGTTACGCGTCGATGAACCGCGGGATACCGGGCTGCGGGATCGTTATCGTGGCGCAACCTTCTCCCGGGCGGAGAGAACCGGCCGCGGCGGCCTTCCGATGACCTGGCGTGGGGGAGCCGAGTCGGCAGTTCGGGAGGGCCGGCCGCGGCCGGGGTCTGGGGTGGGCCGGGTTCAGACCGCCTCGGCGGTCTCCGGCAGGTCGACGGCGAGCTGTTCGGTGAGGTCGACGACCGCGGCGAGATCGCCGTGGTCACGGACGGCCGCGTCCACCGTCTTTCGAATACGAGTGTTCACGCGCTCCGAGCGCACCTTCTTGGCGATGCCCATGGCCTCGGAGGCCAGAACCGTGCTCTGCTCGGGCTCGCCCCGCAGCAGGTGCACGGTGGCCATGCCGATGAGGTTCAGTGCGTACGACCGCTGGTGCTCGGAGTCCTTGGCGAACAGCTCCACGGCCCGCTGCATCAGGGGCTCGGCCAGGGAGGCGTAGGTGGGGCTGCGGCCGGCGACGTAGGCCAGGTCGCGGAAGGAGTGGCTGTTCTCGCCGTAGAGCTCGGCCTCGGAGAAGAAGCGGATCCAGTCCGGGTCCGGATCGTCCCACTCGTCGGCCTCGGAGAAGGTGTCCTCGGCCATCCGGACCGCGCGCTTGCACTTCCCGGGCTGGCCCATGTTGGCGTAGGCGCGGGCCTCCATCGCATACAGCATCGACTGGGTGCGCGGGCTCGCGCAGTCCCGGCTGCCGTACTGGGCGAGGTGGATCAGCTCCAGTGCGTCGTCGGGCCGGCCGAGGTGGATCATCTGGCGGCTCATGCTGGAGAGGACGTACGAGCCCAGCGGCTTGTCGCCGGCCTCCTTGGCCGCGTGCAGGGCGAGCACGAAGTACTTCTGGGCGGTGGGCTGGAGCCCGACGTCGTACGACATCCACCCGGCCAGCTCGGCCAGTTCGGCGGCGACCTGGAAGAGCTTGCGGGTGGTGGTCTCGGGCTGGGGTTCCTGGAGCAGGTCGGTGACCTCGTGCAACTGGCCGACGACCGCCTTGCGGCGCAGGCCGCCGCCGCACTGGGCGTCCCACTGGCGGAACATCACCGTGGTGGACTCCAGGAGCTCCAGCTCCGGCCTGGAAAGGCGGCCCGGGCGGCGGGAGTCGGCCACCGACTCGGAGGCCCGCGGCAAGGCGGTGGGTGAGGGGACGAGCCAGCGCTGCATGGGCTCGATGAGGGACGGGCCCGCCGACAGGATCAGCGAGGTTCCGAGGAAGCCGCGCCGCGCCAGCATCAGGTCACTGCGCGAGAACTCGCTGAGCAGGGCCACCGTCTGCGGGCCCGTCCAGGGCAGGTCGACGCCGGTCGCCGAGGGCGACTGGCGGGCGGCCCGCAGACCGAGGTCCTCGACCGAGACGACACAGCCGAAGCGCTCGGAGAACAGCTCGGAGAGGATCCTCGGGATCGGCTCGCGCGGGTTCTCCCCGTCGAGCCAGCGGCGCACCCTCGACGTGTCGGTCGAGATGTGGTTGGCACCCAACTGGCGTGCTCTGCGGTTCACTTGCCGCGCCAGCTCGCCCTTGGACCAGCCACTGCGCACGAACCACGAGTTGAGCAGCTCATTGGGGCGCTTGTCCGTACTGGCCGCGGTCGTCCCGCTTCCGCCGTTGCCGCCCACTGGAACGCCCCCATCCCTGAGACCACTTGTTGCCGGATGCGCCAAGCCCTATCAGAATGCCGGTAAATACGGCCGACCGCCCGCAGTTCTCACCCTTCGAACGGGATACCGAGTTGCCTCCGGCATACCCACGAGTGCATGTGCCCCCAGGCCTCGTGCACTCAAAGTAATCCTACGATCACTGCTCCAGCCATGGCGATCCCGGAAACGCCACCATTCGCCACCCCTTCGAATGAACTCACGATGGCCTCGGCGCGATTCACTTGACATAGGACGGCCGGGAGTAGGCGGAGCGATGCATTCGGGGGCGCACAGCCCCAGGTGCACCACCGGCAGCACTTCCAGGCGCCGCCTTGACCTTGCGCACGCGAGGGAAAGCGGAGCCCTAGCGTCACGTTCCGTTTCCGTCTCGCTCCGTGTCGTAACCACCGGCGCGCCGGACCCGTTGGAGGGGGCATGGGCTTCACGATCGGCGGCATTCGCGAGATCCGCTCCGGCACGCGCCGGCGCGGTCGTTCATCGGATTGCACCGCCGTCGCCGAGTTCACCGGTCTGTGGGGCTGGGACGTGGTCCCGGGGGCCCGGGCCGCGGCCGGCGCGTGCTCGTGCGGGCACACCGACTGCCCCGCGCCGGGAGCGCATCCGCTGGACTTCGCGCCCCAGGTGCTCGCCGGGGCCACGCTCGACGAAGTCACCAAGGCCTGGGGCGAGCTCCCGGGCGCGGCGGTGATGCTGCCGGTCGGCCGCGCGTTCGACGTGATCGAGGTCGCCGAACCCGCCGGGCGCCGCGCCCTGGTCCGCCTGGAGCGCATGGGGCTGCCGCTCGGTCCGGTCAGCGTCACCCCCGAGGGCCGCGCGCACTTCTTCGTCGCCCCCGGCGCCGCCGCCGAACTCCCCGAAGCGCTCTACCGCATGGGCTGGGACGACCCGACCTCCCTGGACCTGCGCGGCCTCGGCCCGGGTACGCACATCACCGCGCCGCCGTCCGACCGGGGCGGCCTGGGCCCGGTGCGCTGGCTACGGCCGCCGGCCCTGGACTCGGCGACCAAGCCACCGGCGGCGAGGCTGCTGCTGGGGACCCTGGCGTACGTGGCGCACCGGTCGCGGGCGTAGCCGCCCGGCCGGCGACAGCGGAGAGCCCCCTCGCATCCGCACCATGCAGGGGCTCTTCCCTTTCCCGCCCGGCCATCGCAGCACCGCCCGAGAGCGGCGCCGGTCCAGGAGCGCAAAAGCAGCGGCGCCCGTCCCCGACTGCATCGTGGGGACGGGCGCCGCTCGCATCGGCGGGAGGTGAGTCCACCCGCCCGCTACTCCCCGATAAGGGCGTCAACGAACGCCTCCGGCTCGAACGGCGCCAGGTCGTCCGCGCCCTCTCCGAGACCGATGAGCTTGACGGGCACGCCCAGTTCGCGCTGGACCGCGATCACGATGCCACCCTTGGCGGTGCCGTCCAGCTTGGTGAGCACGATGCCGGTGATGTCGACGACCTCGGCGAACACCCGGGCCTGGACCAGGCCGTTCTGGCCGGTGGTGGCGTCCAGGACGAGCAGCACCTCGTCCAACGGGGCGTGCTTCTCGACGACCCGCTTGACCTTGCCGAGCTCGTCCATGAGCCCGGTCTTGGTATGAAGACGCCCGGCGGTGTCGATCAGCACGACATCCACCCCCATCTCCTTGCCCTCCTTCACCGCGTCGAAGGCGACGGAGGCGGGGTCGCCGCCCTCCGGCCCGCGCACGGTGTAGGCGCCGACCCGCTCGCCCCAGGTCTGGAGCTGGTCGGCGGCGGCGGCCCGGAAGGTGTCGGCGGCGCCGAGGACGACCGTACGGCCGTCGGCGACGAGCACGCGCGCGAGCTTGCCGGTGGTGGTGGTCTTGCCGGTGCCGTTCACGCCGACGACCATCACGATGCCGGGCTTGCGGTCGGCGGGCTCGGTCTTCACCTCGCGGTCGGCCTCGGTGCCGACCAGCTTGAGCAGCTCCTCGCGCAGCAGCCCGCGCAGCTCGTCGGGGGTACGGGTGCCGAGCACCTTGACACGCTCGCGCAGCTGTTCGACCAGCTCGGTGGTGGGCTGCACACCGACGTCGGCGGTGAGCAGGATGTCCTCGACCTCCTCCCAGGTGTCCTCGTCGAGGTGCTCGCGCGAGAGCAGCGTGAGCAGCCCCTTGCCGAGCGCGTTCTGGGATCGGGAGAGCCGGGCGCGCAGCCGGACCAGACGGCCGGCCGTGGGCTCGGGGATCTCGATCTCGGGAGCCGGGGGCTCTTCGACGACGACGGGAGCCGAGCCGTCGGGAAGGTCGACCTCCTCTATCGTCCGGCGCGGTTCGTCGCGCGGCGTCTCGGCCTCGTCGCCGACGTGCGGCTCGGCCGGGGGTGCGGTGATGTCGGGCGCGGAGGGGGGCGGCGGGGGCAGCGACTTCTTGCGCCGGCTGCCGATGACCAGCCCGCCGAGCGCGCCGAGCACGACCACGGCGATGACTACAGCAAGGATGACGGTTTCCATAACCCGTCCAGTATCCATCCCTCCCCCGGGCACGACTTTGTTCCCTCGCGAGGGAGTTTCTGGACGATCCTCCGAATCGGCATGCCCTCTTTAGGGGTATTCGTCAGACTAAAGTACGATGACTGCTCATGAGCACCACCGCCCACCACGATGGCGCCCTCGAACATCTGGAAGAGTCGCTGGAGCATCACGGCCTCGAAACCCGGGGCCTCGAACCGGTCCCCGACTCCGAGCGCACCGCGACACCCCGCGGGCTGCTCCCCACCTGGATCGCCGCCAACATCAGCGTCCTGCTGCTCACCGTGGGCGCGAGCCTGGCGGTCTCGTTCGGACTGAACTTCTGGCAGGCCCTGGGGGTCGGCACCGCCGCGCCGATCGTGTCGTACGGCCTGGTCGGGCTGGTCGGCATCGCCGGCAAACGGGGTGGCGCACCGGGCATGGCCCTGTCCCGCGCGGTCTTCGGACAGCGCGGCAATCTGCTGCCCGGCGCGCTGATCTGGGTGGCGCGCTGGGGCTGGGAGACGATCAATGCGGTGACCGGCGCCTATGCGCTGCTGACGGTCCTGGACATCCTCTTCGGGATCAGGAGCAACACCGCCCTGATCATCGTCACCCTGCTGTTCTTCGTGATCACCACGTTCGTGATCTCGGGCATGGGCATCAGGGCGGTGCGACGCTGCAACCGGTGGGCGACCTGGCTGTTCGGCGCCTTCACCCTGCTGGTGCTCGGCCGTCTGATCGCGGTGACGGACTGGAGCAGGGTGCTCGGGCAGCCCGCCGGTCCCACGGCGGCGATGATCACCGGAGTCGGGCTGATCGCGGCGGGCGGGATGAGCTGGGCGCCGGCCTCGCCGGACTTCACGCGGTACCTGCCGGGCACGGCGTCCTCGGCGGCGATCGTACGCAACACGGTCGGCGGCGCCCTGATCGTCGTCCTCCCCATGGTCCTGATGGGTGCGGTGGTGGCGTCCGGCGTGCCGGACCTGGCCAAGGCGAGCGACCCGGTCTCCTTCCTCGGCGAGATCCTCCCGCTGTGGCTCGCGGTCCCCTACCTGCTCATCGCCCTGGTCGGCATGCTCCTGATCAACGCGATGTCGATGTACTCGGCGGGCTTCACCGCGCAGACGCTCGGCTTCCGGCTCCCCCGCCACTGGGCGGTCTCGGTCAACGCGGTGATCTCGCTGGTCCTCGGCGGGGTGCTGATGCTGGCGGCGACCTCGTTCATGGGCTCGTTCATCGCCTTCCTGTCCCTGCTGGCGGTGGCGTTCTCGGCGTGGGTGGGCGTGTTCGGGGTCGACATGCTCCGGCGGCGGGAGTACGACGCCACGGCGCTCCTCGACACCAGCCGCAGCAGTGCCTACTGGTACCGGGCGGGCTTCTCCCCCGCCGCCGTCACCGCCTGGGCGCTCGGCCTGCTGGCCGGGTCCCTGTTCACCAGGTCCGACTGGTTCACCGGCCCGTTCGCCGCGAACAACCCCGTCGGCCGGTACGGGCTGGGCTGGATCGCGACGATCGTGGTCTCGGGCCTGCTGTACGCGGTGCTGCCGAAGCCGACGGTGGTACCGGCGGCGGCCGGGGAGCGCGCACCTCTGGCTGTCTGACGTACCGTCAGCTAGTGTCCCCGCACACCCGCCCGGCCAAGGTGAAGGGGAACTCCCATGTCCGTCTCGGTCGTTCGCTTCAACCTCGTAGAGCCCGGGGCCGACTCCGCCTCCCTGGGCGCCCGATACCGGGCCGCCGTGGAGATGGCCGGGTACGCCGACGAGCACGGGGTCACCACGGTCCAGACCGAGGAACACCACGGGGTCGACAACAACTGGCTGCCGTCGCCGTTCGCCTTCGCGGGCGCGGTGTTCGGGGCGACGCGGAACATCGCGGTGACCGTGTCGGCGGTGATCGGCCCGCTGCACGACCCGCTGCGGCTGGCGGAGGACATCGCGGTCCTCGACCTGCTCAGCGGGGGGCGGCTGGTGACGGTGGCCGGGATCGGCTACCGGCCGGAGGAGTACGCCCTGTTCGACGTGGAGTGGAAGCGGCGGGGGCGGCTGCAGGACGAGGTGCTGGAGACGGTGCTCAAGGCGTGGACCGGGGAGGAGTTCGTCTACCGGGGCCGTACGGTACGGGTCACACCGCGCCCCTTCACCGATCCGCACCCGCTGCTGCTGGTCGGCGGCTCCTCCCAGGCCGCCGCCCGCCGCGCCGCCCGGCTCGGCCTGCCGTTCTTCCCCAGCGCGCATCTGCCGGAGCTGGAGGCGTACTACAAGGAGAAGCTCACCGAGTACGGCACGGAGGGCTGGACGATGATGCCCACGGCGGAGACGCCGCTGCTGCACATCGCCGAGGACCCGGACCGGGCGTGGGCGCGGTACGGGGAGCACTTCCTGCACGAGGCCCGGACCTACGCGTCCTGGCAGTCCGGGGACATCCACTCGGCCGTGCGGTCGTCGGCCACGACGGTGGAGGAACTCCGCGCGGAGGGCGTCTACCGCATCCTCACGCCGGAGGAGTGCGTGGCGGCCGGCCTGGACAACCTGGTCCTGCACCCCCTTGCGGGCGGCATGCCGGTGGAGGAGGGCTGGCGCAGCCTACGCCTCTTCGCGGAAGCCGTGCTTCCGGCGCTGCCGGCGTAGTGGGGTGAGGGTGCGCGCACTGCTGCCCGCCGGAGAGCGGGTGAGGAGTGGGTTGGTGAGGGTGGGTATGGGCCGTCGCCCCCCCCCGGCCGAGAGCGGGCCGGGCGCCCGCGGGTACGAGGAGAAGGGCACCGGCGGCATG